>JARFPS010000160.1 GCA_029288175.1 Miltoncostaea sp.
GGCGTCTACGCGGCCGCGGCGTTCGGCATCGCGACGACGATTGCGGCCGCGCGCATTCTCGGGCCCGACGACTTCGGCCTCTTCGCGCTTGCGCTCACGGCGTCGCTCTTCCTCCAGGGGCTGCTGGATGTCACCGCCGAGGAGGCGGGCGTCAAGTTCGGCATCCGCTTCGCCTCAGGCGAGGACTGGGGCCGCCTGCGCCAGGTCCTGCGAACCGTGCTCGGTCTCAAGGCCGTGGGCGCGTGCGCGGCGGGCGCGCTGGTGGCCGTCCTGGCGTTGGGCGCCGACACCCTCTTCGATACCTCGGGGCTCACCACTCCGATGCTGTTGGCGGCGCTCATTCCGATCGTCCAGATCCCCGAGGCCTACGCTGTGGGCCTGCTCGTGCGCGGCCGCTACGAGCTGCGCAGCGCGTTGCTCGGCATGACCGCCGGACTCCGCCTCGTGGCCGTGCTGCTCGGTGCGCCGTCCGGTGTGACGCGCGCCATCGCCTACCTCGTCGTGGCGCAGGGCGTCGCCGCGCTGGTGACGGCCCTCGTCTCGATGCGGGCCCTTCGCGATTACCCCGCCGCGCCGCGCGCGCGTCTCGGAGACGCGCGCCCCGAGTTCTGGGGTTTCGTTTGGCGGAGCTCGGTGGGCTCGGGGCTCGTGTCGCTCCGCATGTGGGCCCGTCCGGTGCTGCTGGGCCTCGTCGCGGTCCCCGCGCAGGTCGGGTTTCTCCGCGCGGCGCAGGCGGCCGAGGTCGGCGCCGCCGCGGGCAGTGCACCCGCGCGGCTGGTGCTCCTGGGCGAACACACCCGAGCTTGGGAGCAGGGCGACCAGTCGCGGGTCATCCGCGGTGCCGCCAGGTACACGGCGCTCGCGTCGCTGATCGCCGCGGTCGTTGCGGTTCCCACCATCGCCCTCGCCGGCTGGTGGGTGCCGGCGATCTTCGGCGACGACTACGCCGGAGCCGTGTCAACCTTCCGCTTCGTGCTCGCCGCCGCCGCCGTGCAGTTCGCCTTCAGCTGGAACAAGCCGTTCGCGGTCGCCATCGGGCGTCCGGGGCTCCGCTCGTGGATCTACGCCGCCGAGGTCGCGGTGCTGCTGCCGCTCGTGCTGATCCTCGGGTCGAGCATGGGCGCCGAAGGTGCCGGCATCGCGACGCTGGTCGCGACGATCGTCTTCGCCGCGGCCTGGGCTGTGGTGCTGTGGCGCATGGCGCGCCGCGACGGGCAGGACGGCGCGCTGGACGAGGCGGCCGCCGCATGAGGGTGCTCAT
Organism: Miltoncostaea sp.; assembly: GCA_029288175.1. Lineage (GTDB taxonomy): Bacteria > Actinomycetota > Thermoleophilia > Miltoncostaeales > Miltoncostaeaceae > JARFPS01. The sequence continues at coordinate 1,262 of JARFPS010000160.1, forward strand.
CGTCTCGGGCATCTGGCCTCCCGACGTGGGCGGACCGGCCAGTCACGCCCCCGACGTCGCGGGCCATCTGGCGGCCTCGCACGAGGTCACCGTGGTGACGACCGCCGACCGCCCCCCCGCGGGGCGACCGTATCGCGTGCGCTTCACCTCGCGCGGCCTTCCCACCGGGGTACGGCACGTGGTGAGCCTGGCCGAGATCGCGCGCCGCGCGGCCGCCGCCGACGTCATCTACTCCACCGGCATGTTCGCGCGCTCGGCGATCGCATCACGGCTCGTCGGCACCCCCCTGGTCGTCAAGCTCACCGGCGACCCCGCGTTTGAGCGGCTTCGCGCGCGCGGCGAGTTCCACGGCGACGTGGAGGACTTCGCCGGCGCTCGGAGTCCTCGCGCCGACGCGCTTCGCCGCCTGCGCGACCTGACCGTGCGCCGGGCGTCCGCCATCGTCTGCCCCAGCTCGTACATCCGCGACCTGGCCATCGCCTGGGGCATCCCCGCCGATCGCGTCTCGGTCGTTCCGAACCCGGCACCGGACGTCGGGGCGCTCGCCGGCCGGGAACAGCTGCGCCACAAGCACGGCATGGAGGCGCCCACCGTGCTGTTCGCGGGCCGGCTCACCGCGCAGAAGGACCTCGGCACTCTGCTCGAGGCCGTCGCGCGCGACGGTGACGCGCCGTCGGTGGTCATCGTGGGTGACGGTCCCGAGCGCGAGCCTTTGGAGGTTCGGGCCCGTGAGCTCGACCTCGGTGAGCGGGTGGCCTTCTGGGGTCCGCGCCCGCGCGGGGAGGTGCTGGAGCTCATGCGCGCCGCCGAGGCCACGGTGCTGCCGTCCGCCTGGGAGAACTTCCCCCACTCGGTGGTGGAGTCTCTGGCGGTCGGGACTCCGGTGGTGGCCAGCCGCACCGGCGGCGTGGCCGAGGTCGTGACCGACGGCCACAACGGCCTGCTGCTCGACCCGTCCGATCCCGATGCCCTCTCGGGTGCGCTGCGGCGTGTCGTGCGCGAGCCGGAGCTCGTGGAGCGGCTGCGCGGGTCGGCCCCCGGGTCGGTCGACCACCTCGCCGCCGCCGCGCTCTACGGGGACATCGAGAACCTCCTGGAGCAGCACGCCGCGTGACCCCCCGCGTCCTCTTCGTGGGAGGCACGACCTACTCGCTGCCCCTCCCCGCCGGCCTCGATCGGAAGTTCGGCGCGCTCGGCGAGGTGATGGATCTTCGCGTGGCTGCCGTGGGCGAGGCCGGCGGCGTGGCGGATCCCCGCTTCGTGCTCGTGCCGCCCGTGAGCGCACCCGCGGGCCGTGCGATGGTGCACGCCAAGCTCCTCGCCGCGGTCTGGGGCCAGCTCCGCCGGCGCCCGCCCGACGCCGTGGTGGCCGAGAGCCCGCATTTCGCGGCGCTGGTTCTGCCCCTGCTGCGAGCGAGCGGCGCGCGGTCGGCGCTCATCGTCGAGGTGCACGGCGATTGGCGCCTCGCCACGCGCCAGTACGGCGCGGGGCGGGGTTGGCTGAGCCCGGCTGCGGACCGCCTGGCCCGGCTGGGGCTGCGCCGCGCGAGTGCGGTGCGGGTGGTCTCGCGGCGCATGGACGACCTCGTCGTCGAGGTGCGCGGCCGACCGGCCGAGGCGCGCTTCGCCACCTTCTCGGACCTCGCGGCGTTCGGCGGGGACGTGGTGGCGGCGCCGGGCGAGAGCCCGCGCGCCTTGTTCGTGGGTGGCCTCTCGCCGGTCAAGAACGTGACCGGCCTGCTCGCCGCGTGGGCCGACGTGCATCGGCGGCTGCCGCAGGCCCGGTTGACGATCGTCGGCGACGGGCCCCAGCGCGACGAGGTGGAGCGGGCGGCCGCGGACCCCGACGGCGCCGTCGACTACATGGGCTCACAGCCCCCGGAGCGCGTAGCGAAGCTGCTCGACGAGTCGTCGCTGCTCGTCCTCCCGTCCCGCTCGGAGGGGCTGCCGCGCGTGATCATCGAGGCCTTCGCACGAGCCCGGCCGGTGGTGGCCTCCGAGGTCGGTGGCATCCCGGAGCTGATCGACGACGGTGACCACGGGCTGCTGGTGCCGGCCGGCGCACGTGGCGCCCTCGCCGACGCGCTTGCGGCGTTGCTGGGCGACCCCGACCGCGCCGCGCGCATGGGCCGGTGCGCGCTCCGGCGCTACGAAGAGGTTGCGCTCACCCCCGCCGAGTACGCGCGGCAGTACGCCGAGCTCGTAGCGTCGGCCACCGGAGCCGGACCACTCAGCGGTCGCTCGCCAGCAGAACCGGCTTAGCCGACTCCCGCACGAGGCGGTCGCACCGTGCGTAGCGGCGCTCCAACAGCTCCACGATGCGCCGCTCGTCGCAGGCGTCGGGGTGGATCTCCACGATCACCGCACCCACTCTTTCGAGCAGTTCGGGGTCGCCCAACAACACCCGCTCCTCGGCGCCCTCGATGTCGAGCTTCAGCACGTCGACGTGGTCGTGGCCCAGTTGCTCCATCAGCCCGTGCAGCGTCACCGCGCCCACGCCGCCGCCAGCGTCCGCGGGCGTGACCCGGTTGCCGGTGCTGGCGACGCCGGGCGCGATGGCCAGCGACTCCTCTCGATCCCACAGCGCGCCCGCCACGGGTGTCCACCCCGCGTGGGCCGCGGCCGTGCGAGCCAACTCTGCGTAGGTGCCGGGGTCAGGCTCCACCGACACCACCCGCGCTCCCGGAGCCGAGGCGAGCACGCGCAGCCCGAAGGCGCCGATGTTCGCGCCGCCGTCGTAGACGATCGGCGCAGGGACGCCGTCCAGCAGCTCCATGACCGGGGCGTACTCGTCGTCCAGCAGGACCTCGACCGCCGAGAGCCAGTCCTCGGGGCGGCACCAGAGCTTCAGGTTCGCGTAGCGCAGCGCGAAGGGCTTTCCCGGTCGGTTTGCGATCACGGAGACGAGCGACGAAGGCGGGATGATCGTGCGGCCGCGAACCGCGCGACGCACCCCCGAGGCAAGCCGCCGGGGCGTGCCCCGCATGACGTTGCCGCTCATGCGTCCGCCTCGTTGCGTCCCGTGGGGCCCACGCCCCACGCGGCGGCCGCCACGATGACGCCGCCCAGCAGCCACAGCAGGTTGTCGAACTGATAGTTGTGGAACACGGACGTGGTGGCCAGCCCCAGGATGGCCGCGGTCGTGCCCACGATCACCAGTCGCCGCCGCCCGCCCGCCCGCCGCCGAAGCCGCTCTCCGGCCACGACCAGCGAGGCCAGGAAGCCCACGTAGAAGATGGCCCCGAGGAAGCCGATCTCGGAGAGCGTCGCCACGTAGACGTTGTGCGGCGGCAGGCGCTCGGGGAGCGCCACATAGCCCGGCGGCGGCGTCGTGTCGATGTAGTCGTCCACGTAGTCGCGGAAGGCTCCCGGCCCCACTCCCAGCACCGGCCGGTCGAGCGCGATCTCGAGACCTGCGGCGTTGAGCCGATCGCGGAAGGTGTTCGAGATGTCCACCGAGGCGTCGGTGCGCACACCACCGACCGACTCCGTTCCTCCGTCGTCGGGCCCCGAGGCGTCGGCCGCGACCTGGCCGCTCAATCCGATGGCCTGCTGGGTCTCGAACGGCAGCGTGGGCTGGGCGAGAAGGACGGCGAACACCGCGATGCCCGCCACCGGTGCGACCCGCAGGGCACCGGGCAGGCCTCCGACGATGGCCAGGTAGCCGAGTCCCACGATGGCGGCCACCCATGCCGACCGGCTCCCCGACATCGCCAGTGCGACCACCAACGGGACGGCCGCCACGATCGATGCGACCTGGAGGCGTCCGCGGGTCGCGAGCGCCAGGGGCAGCACCAGCAGCGAGCCCACCAGCACGTCCTTCGAGAAGTCGCTGCCGACGGAGGCGAGGCCCCACGGCGAAGCCAGCCGGTCGTACGCGTCCTGGAACTCGCGAAGCTCGGGCAGCACCCAGGCGCCCACCAGCGCCTCGGCGGTGATGATCTGGGCCAGCCCCACCACGGCGGTCACGGCGGTGCCGATGATCACCGCGGCCACGATCAGCGCCTGGCGCCCTTCGTTGCGCAGCAGCACGAAGGCGATCATCAGCACGGCCAGGCTGCCGAGGTAGTTGCGCACGAAGGACGGCTCGGCGGTCGAGAAGTGCACCAGGCCGGAGAGCAGGACAAGCGCCACGAACCCGGTGGCCAGCAGCATGCTCGGCGAGCGCACGGCGCGGCGCGTCAGGGAGGGGATCTCCCTGCCGTGCGCCAGGAGGGTTCCGATGGCCGTGGCCACCACGAGCACCTGGAAGACCGAGACGTCCGGTCCCGACACCACCCAGCCGAAGGTGGGCGACGTCGCGGCCGCGGCGACCAGTCCGACCATCGGCCGCAGCAGCGCGATGACGCCGACGATGGCGCCG
>JARFPS010000168.1 GCA_029288175.1 Miltoncostaea sp.
GTCCGGCGGCAGGCGCAGGCGGCCCAGAGCGGGCGAGGCCAGCCGCACGATGCGGGCCTCGGTTCGGGCGGCCTCCTGCCAGCGGACCAGCTGGCCGCACATGGCCCGCACCAGGGCGTGGGCGACGGTGCCACGCGGCAGCGGCCTCATGCCCCGTCGGCGCCGGATTGCCTCGCCCACGAGCGGATCGTCCGCGAAGCGATCCAGGAACGGCCGGATGTCGGCGTCGGCGGCCAGCAGGAACCTGAGGCGCTCCTCGGCCGCCTCGCGGGCGTCCGCGGGGGCGTGGATCGCCGCCTCGATCGTCCCGTCCCGACGCTGCCGCACCCGCGACCAGCAGGGCCGCCCATCGACGCGGAAGGCCAGGTCCAGGAGATCCCCCGACCAGCGCCGGGTGCCGCCGCCACGCCCGAAGGCCGAGGCGCGCAACGCGTACGGGCCCGGCGGGCGCAGCTCGACCACCGAGGGGCGGCTCACGACCCCTGTCCCGGGCCCCTCCCGTCGGACGGGATCTTGATCAGCAGGGCCCGGTTCCTGACCTCGATCTCCCCCGACTCGGCCAGCCGTCCCAGCGCGAGGGTCACCGACTCGCGAACCGCCCCCACCATGTTGGCCAGCTCCTGGTGGGTCAGGCGGAGATCGAGCCGGATGCCGTCGGGCGTCACCGACCCCCAGCGCTCAGCCAGCTGGCGGAGCTTCAACAGGAGTCGACGCTCGACGGTCGGCTCCAGCGCGATGGCCACGGCCAGCTCCCGGTCGGCGACCGCGTCGGACAGCGCCCGCACCAGCGATCCGGCCAGGCGGGGCTCGCTGACCCAGCGGTCGAGGCGGGAGCGGTCGACGAGCAGCACCGAGCTCGCCTCGATCGTGTAGCAGCGGACGCCCGGTCCGACGGCGGCCCAGCTGTCCATCGGCGGGACCAGCAGGTCGCCGCGCTCGAGCATGCCGATGGTGCGCTCGCGCTCCTGGTCGATGACCGCGAGCGCGAGCCGCCCGGAGCAGATGATGCAGCAGGCGGCGTCGGTCGCCGAGATGTCGAACTCCTGCCCGGGCTCCAGCGGCATCCGGCTCGTACCGTCGAGCAGGCGCTCCACGCGATCGTCGTCGAGGCCCGCGAACAGCTCCAGGCCCGACGCGCAGTCGGACTCGGGGCTCAGGTCCGGCATGGTCCGCGCCGGTTCATGCGCCCGCCACGATGGCGATCGCGGCGACGACGTTGACCGTGGCGTGGGCCGTGATGCTGGCCGGGAGCCCACGCCATCGATAGATCCAGGCCAGGGCGATGCCCGTGGCGATCAGCGCGAGCGCCCGGGGCCATCCGATCTCGAAGATGTCGAAGTGGAAGAACGCGAAGATCACCGCCGAGATCGTCGCCGCCCCGGCGAACGGCAGCCGCGTGGCGAGGCCGCGGAACAGGAACGCTCGGAACAGGATCTCCTCTCCGATCGGCGCCAGAACCACGAACGCCACCACGGCCAGCACCAGCTCCCAGGGGCGTTCGCCGACGCCGCTCTCGACGTCGTCGAGCGAGCGCTCGAAGGGGGTGTCCACCGCCGTGCTCGCCGCGAGGATCGAGGCGGCCACGATGACGATGCCGATGCCGATCGCGATGCCGTTGCCGACGGCACCCGGCCAGCTGTGGCGCACCGCGACGGCCTCACGGCGCTCGTCGGCACCCAACCATTGGAGGAGAAGCAGGCCTCCGGCGACCAGGAGGAGGCTGGCCGAGAAGCCCGCGATGGCGCTGCTGGCGTCCTCGTCGACGCCCGCGATCGCCAGCACCCCGAAGACGATGAACGCTCCTGCGAAGGCGCCGAACACGGCTGCGATCGGGAGCAGCACCGTGGGCCAGAAGCCTCTCCTCGTCGGATCCGCCTCCGCGGTTTGCTCGCCGGTCGTCGCCATCGCCTCCCCGCAGTCTAGGTGTGCGCCCGGAGTCTCCGACTATTATCGGGCGGTGACGTTCCGGCCCCGTCAGCGTCGATGGCGCCCCCGCCCCCCCCGCGCCACGCGGTGAGCGGCGCCACCCGGGTGCCCGACCCGCTCCGGCAGCCGATCGACCTCGACCTCTTCGAGGGCCCGCTCGATCTGCTCCTCACCCTCGTGCTGCGCGAGGAGGTCGACCTGCTGGAGCTTCCGGTCTCCGGGCTGGTGGACGGCGCGCTCGGGCAGCGCGAGGAGGCGCGGTGGGACCCCGCCACGGCCGCCGAGCTGGTTCTGCTCCTCGCCGCCGTGGCCGAGCTCAAGGGGCGCATCATGCTCGGCGAGCCGGGCGACGAGGAGCCCGATCAGGACGCGCTCGACGCCCGGGAGCGCCTTGCCGCGCGGCTGATCGCCTACGCGCCCTTCGCCAGGGCCGCGGAATGGCTCGGAGAGCGCGCCGAGAAGGGGCGGGCGCATCGCTACCGCCGGGTCCCCCTCGACGATGCGCAGGCGCCGCCGCCGGAGCCGGGCGACCCCGACGACCTGCATGCCGCGCTCCAGATGATGGTGTCGCGAGAGGCTCCGTCGCTGGCCCACATGGCCCGTCGCAAGGCCAGCCTCCCCGAAGCGCTCCGCCGCCTGCGCGACGCCCTGGGCCGCGGCCCCGAGGTGAGCTTCGACGAGCACATCGGCGACGCGGGGGCGTCCGAGGAGGCCGTCGCGCTCATGGCGGCGCTGGAGCTCTCGCGTGCGGGCGAGGCACGGCTCGACCAGCCCCGCCCGCTCGGCGACATCCTCATCAGGGGCACGCGTCGATGAGTCCCCTCGCGCGCGCGGTCGAGGCGCTGCTGTTCCTGAGCCCCGAACCGCTCGATGTCGACACGCTCGGCGAGCTCACCGAGACCGACGGCCTGGAGCTCCAGGCGGCCATCGCGGAGGTGCGCCGCCACCACGGAGAGGGCTCGGGCCTCGAGGTCGCGGAGGTGGCCGACGGCCTGGCCCTGCGCACGCGCGCCTCGGTTGCGGCGGTCTGCGACCGCCTGCGCGAGCGCCCTCGGGAGGATGTGCTCTCGCCCGCGGCGCTCGAGACGCTGGCGATCGTCGCCTACCTCGGGCCGATCAGCCGCCCGGAGATCGGCAAGCTGCGCGGGGTGGCACCCGACGCGGTGGTGGCGTCGCTGGTCGAGCGCGGGCTGCTCGACGAGGCCGGCCGCGACGGATCGAGCGGTGCCGTGCTGTACGAGACGACGGTGCAGATGCAGCAGAGGTTCGGGCTGAGGAGCCTTGAGGAGCTCCCGCCGATCGAGGGTTTCGAGCTGACGGGCGACGAGGCCGAGGCGATCCGCCGACGGCTCCTGGACGCCGGACACCTCGACGGACAGGCGGCGCCTGATGCCTGAGGCCATGCGGGTGCATCGCGCGCTGGCGCAGGCGGGGCTCGGCAGCCGGCGGGCGGCGGAGCGGCTGGTGGCCGAGGGCCGCGTGACGGTCAACGGCGAGGTCGCCAGGGTGGGGCAGCAGGTGACATCCGCCGACCGCATCGAGGTCGACGGCGAGCCGGCCGGCGTCGAGCCCCTCCGCGCGCTGTTGCTGAACAAGGCCCCGGGGGTGGTCACCACCGCGAGCGATCCTCAGGGTCGCCCCACGGTGCTCGACGGGCTGCCCGGCGACATCCGGCTCTACCCGGTCGGGCGTCTCGACCGTGACACCACCGGCGCGCTCGTGGTCACCAACGACGGCGAGATGGCGCATCGGCTGATGCATCCATCGTTCTCGGTGCCCAAGGTCTACGAGGCGCTGCTGTCCGGCCGCGTGAGCGCCGAGACGGTGCGCCGCCTGCGCGAGGGGGTCGAGCTCGAGGACGGTCTCACCGCTCCGGCCGGCGTCGAGCGCATGGAGCGGGCCGCCCCCGGAGGCACATGGCTCCGCCTGGAGCTCACCGAGGGGCGCAACCGTCAGATCCGGCGGATGGGTCGGGCCGTGGGCCATCCGGTGCTGCGGCTTCACCGAGCGCTCTACTGCGGTGTCGGCGTCGCCGACCTCGCGCCCGGAGAGCACCGTCCGCTGCGGGCCGAGGAGTGGTCGAGGATGCGCCGCGTCGTCGGCCTGCGGGAGGCGGCATGAGCGGCCGGAGGGTGGTGGCGATCCGCGGCGCCATCTCCGTGGCGGAGGACACCGCCGCGGCCATCGGCGAGGCCACCTCCGAGTTGCTGCGCGAGCTGCTCGATCGCAACTCGCTCGCCGCCCGGGACCTGATCTCGATCATCTTCACGTCCACCGAGGATCTCTGCGCGGAGTTCCCCGCGGTGTCCGCCCGCGAGATGGGCCTCAGCGCGGTTCCGCTGCTCTGCACCCGCGAGATCCCCGTCGTGGGCTCGCTGCCGCTCTGCGTGCGGGTCATGGTCCACGCCGACGTGCCGGCCGACACCTCCATCCGCCACGTCTACCTCCGCGAGGCGCGGCAGCTGCGCACCGACCTGTCCGAGTAGCGGTGATCGCCGCCGTCATCGAGCGCCACGGCGCCGCGCCCGTCGTGGGCGATCGCGAGGAGCCGGTCGCACCGCCGGGGTCCACGCTCGTGCGGGTCGACGCCGCGGGGCTCAACCCGGTCGATGTCGCGGTCGCCTCGGGGCGCTTCTACGCCCCGGTCCCCGACCCGCCGTACGTCCCCGGCGCCGAGCTGGTGGGGCGCGCGGAGCGCTCCGAAGCCGTGCTCGCGGGCACGCGCGTCTGGGGGTTGCCGCTCACGGGTGGTCTCGCCGAGCTGGCGGTCGTGCCCGACGACCGGCTGGTGCCGGTTCCCGAGGGGCTGGACGACCGGGGCGCGATCGTCGCCGGCGTGGCCGGGCTCGCC
>JARFPS010000275.1 GCA_029288175.1 Miltoncostaea sp.
CGGCGGTTCCGCCCGCGGCCTCGATCTGCGCGGGCGCGGAAGCCGAGAAGGCCTGGGCGCGGACCGTGTGTGCGAGCGCGATCTCGCCGCCGCCCAGCACCTTGACCGGCAAGCCGCGCGAGGCGTTGTTCTTCACCAGGCCGGCGGCCTGAAGGGCCTCCGCGTCGACGACCGATCCGGCCTCGAAACGGTTGAGCTGCCCGACGTTGACCGGCAGCGTGTGCGTCCGGAACGGGCCCATCGGCATGGACATCTTCTTGTTGGAGCCGCGCAGCTTGCCCTGTTGCATGTAGATGGGCATCTGCCCGCCGCGGAAGCCGGGGCGGACGCCGCCGCCCGACCGGGCGCCGAGGCCCTTGGTGCCGCGGCCGCAGGTCTTGCCCTTGCCGGAGCCGATGCCCCGCCCGACGCGCGTGCGCTCGCGCTTGGCGCCCGGCTTGGGCCCCAGCTTCTCCAGACGCACGTCCTCCGGATCGACCGGAGTTACTTCGGTTGGGTCAGCCACCCGTCTCCTCCTCGACACGCACCAAGAAGTGCACGCTCCGGATCATGCCGCGCAGCTCGGGCGTGTCCTCTCGCACCGTACTCTGACCGATCTTGCGAAGACCGAGCGCGCGGAGGGTTCCGCGGTGACTCGCGCGCGTGCCGATGGGCGAGCGCGTCTGCGTGATGCGGAGCTTCATGAGTCGGAGCCCGCCTCGACCGTCTGGGCCGCCTCGGCGCCCTCGTCGCCGGACGCGTCGTCGCCGCCGTTGCCGGACGACGACACCGCGCCGGGGCCGTGAAGCACCTCGGCCACGGTCTTCCCGCGGATCTCGGCCACCTGCTCGGGGGTGCGCAGGGAGCGCAGCCCGGCCTCGGTGGCACGGAGCAGGTTGATGGGGTTGGTCGTCCCCAGCGACTTGGTGAGGATGTCGCGCACACCGGCGAGCTCCAGCACGGCGCGCACGCCGCCGCCGGCGATGACGCCGGTCCCCTCGGACGCCGGCTTGAGCATGACCCGCCCGGCCCCCGCCACCCCGACCACGTCGTGGGTGATGGTCGTCTTGTACTTGGGCACCTGGAACAGGTTCTTGCGCGCGTCGTCGACGGCCTTCTGGATCGCCAGCGGCACCTCCTTGGCCTTGCCGTAGCCGATGCCCACGGTGTCGACCTCGTTGCCCACGACGACCAGCGCCGAGAACGAGAAGCGTCGACCGCCCTTGACCACCTTGGCCACGCGGTTCACCTCGACCACCCGCTCGTTGAGCTCGATGCCGTCCGGCGAGATCTTGCGTCGTCTCTGCTCAGCCACCTATCAATCCCCTCAGAACTGGAGGCCGCCCTCGCGGGCAGCGTCGGCGAGCGCGCGAACGCGCCCGTGGTATCGGTAGCCGCCGCGGTCGAACACGACCGCCGTGACGCCGGCCTGGGTCCCCCGCTCGGCGATGAGCGACCCCACCCGCACGGCGGCCTCGCCCTTCTTCATGTCGCGCACATCCGCCTCGGTCGATCCGGCGGCCGCCACCGTGGTGCCGGCGGAATCGTCGATGAGCTGCGCGTAGATCCCCTTGTTGGAGCGAAACACGGACAGGCGCGGACGCTCGGCTGTGCCGACGACCTTTCCGCGCACCCGGCGGTGCCGGCGCTCACGTCCCTCTCTGCGTGTCGTTCTCGCCATCCCTCGTCCCTATGCGCGCTTTCCGACCTTGCGTCGCACCGTCTCCGTGGCGTACCGCACGCCCTTGCCCTTGTACGGCTCGGGCGGGCGGAGGTCCCGGATCTCGGCGGCGACCTGTCCAACCGCCTGCTTGTCCACGCCCCTCACGAAGATCTGCGTGGGCTCGGGCACCTCGAACTGGATGCCCTCCGGCGGATCGACCGTGATGCTGTGCGAGTAGCCCAGCGAGAGCTCGATCGACTTGCCCTTGAGCTGGGCACGGTAGCCGACGCCCTCGATCAGCAGCTCTCGCGAGAAGCCGTCGGTGACGCCCGTGACCATGTTCGCGAGCAGGCTCCGCGAGAGCCCGTGCAGGGCACGGTGCGGGCCGCGGTCCGTCGGGCGCTCGACCCTCAGCTCGCCGTCGGAGAGCACGACCGTGATGGGCGCGGCGACCGTGTGCTCGAGCTCGCCCTTGGGCCCCTTGACGGCCACGCGCTGCCCGTCGAGGTCGACGGTGACCCCGTCCGGAATGGGAATGGGTGAACGACCGATACGGCTCATCGGGCGGTGCCTCCCGCCGGTGTCGCGCTGGCTACCAAACCGAGCACAGTACCTCACCGCCGATGCCGCGCTTGGCGGCCTCGTGGCCGCTGATCACGCCGCTCGACGTGGACATGATCGCCACACCCATCCCGCCGATGATGCGCGGGATGCTGGTGCGGTCGGCGTACACGCGCTTTCCCGGCCTGCTGACGCGCTTGAGGCCGGAGATGACGCGGCGTCGCTGCTTGTCGTACTTGAGGTGGACCACCAGCGTCTTGCCGACGTCGCCGTCGCGCACCTCGTAGGAGGCGATGTAGCCCTCCTCCTGGAGCACGCGGGCGATCTCGACGCGAAGCTTGCTGCTGGGCATCTCGACCGTGTCGTGGAGCGCCATGTTGGCGTTCCGCAGACGGGTGAGCATGTCGGCGACGGTGTCGGTGAGCATCCCTACCAGCTGCTCTTCGTCATGCCGGGAATGGAGCCCTTGTGCGCGAACTCGCGCAGGCAGATGCGGCAGAGCCCGAACTTGCGGTACACCGCCCGCGAGCGGCCACAGTGCCAGCAGCGCGTGTAGCCGCGGGTCTTGTACTTGGGCGGCTGGGCCGCCTTGATCTTGAGGCTGGTCTTCGCCAAACCCTGCTCTCCTACCTCTTGGCCTGGCCGCGGCCGCGCATCTTGCGGCGTCGCCGCGCCGCGCGCTCCTCGGCGGTGTATCCCTGTGCGGCGAAGGGCATGCCCAGGTGCTTCAGCAGCGCCTTGCCCTCCTCGTCGTTCTGCGCCGACGTGGTGAAGGTGACGTTGAGACCCCGCACCTGGTCGACGCTGTCGTAGTCGATCTCGGGAAAGATGGTCTGCTCGCGCAACCCGAGGTTGTAGTTGCCGCGCCCGTCGAAGCTGTCGGGGTTGAGGCCCCGGAAGTCGCGGATGCGGGGCAGAGCGACCGCGAACAGGCGGTCCATGAACTCCCACATACGCTCACCGCGGAGCGTGACGCGCGCGCCGATGGCCATGCCCTCGCGCAGCTTGAACTGGGCGATGGAGTTGCGGGCGCGGGTGATGTGCGGCCGCTGGCCGGCGATGGCGCCGAGCTGCTCGACGGCCTGATCGAGGACCTTGCTGTTCGTCTTGGCCTCGCCGAGACCCATGTTGAGCGTGATCTTCATCAGGCGGGGGTGCTCCATCGGCGAGGAGTACTCGAACTCCGACTGGAGCTTCGGGCGTACCTCGTCGTGGTACATGAGTCGCAGCCGCGCGGGGGGCGCCGGCGGGCCGGCGGCCTCGGGGGTCTCGACGGTGGTGGTGGCGTCGTCGCTCACGTGTCGATCGGCTCTCCGCTTCGGACGGACACCCGGGTGGGCGTTCCGTTGATGACGTCGATGCGAACCCTGGTCGGCCCCTTGTCGACCGGGTCGAGCAGGGACACATTGGACAGGTGGATCGGCCCCGGCGCCTCGATGACGCCTCCGGGCTCCTCGGGCGGCCGCGGACGCGTGTGGCGCTTCTGGACGTTGAGCCCCTCCACGACGACGCGGTCCTCCTTCGGGCGCACCTCGAGCACGGTGCCGGTGCGACCCTTGTCCTTGCCGGCGATGGCCATGACGGTGTCGCCCTTTCGAATGCGAGCAGGCATTAGTGCTCCCCTCCGGGCACACTCGCGCGCCGCCACGGCTGCAAACCGTCGCGGATGCTTTGTCCTCGGCTCGGCCAATGGGACCCGCCATTGGCCTCGCCTGCGTCCATGCCCCGCTCGATTTTCGCAAGCGGCAGCATCGCGTCGTACCCGGAGCGGAGCACCTAGAGCACCTCGGGGGCGAGGGAGATGATCTTCATGAAGTTGCGCTCCCGCAGCTCGCGGGCGACCGGACCGAAGATGCGCGTGCCGCGCGGGTTCTGAGCCGCGTCGATGATGACGGCCGCGTTCTCGTCGAACGCGATGAAGGTGCCGTCCTCGCGACCGAACGACTTGCGCGTGCGCACGACCACCGCGCGGACCACGTCGCCCTTCTTGACGGCGCCGTTCGGAATGGCCTGCTTGACCGTGCCCACGATGATGTCACCGACGCGGGCGTACCGGCGCTTGGACCCTCCGAGGATGCGCACGCAGAGGATCTCCCGCGCGCCCGTGTTATCGGCCACCCGGAGGCGGCTCTCGACCTGAACCATGCTTCCGCCCCCCTCAGCGTGCCCGCTCGAGGATCTCGACGAGCCGCCAGCGCTTCTGCTTCGACAGGGGCCGGCACTCGATGATCTTCACGAAGTCGCCCACGCTGGCCGCGTTCTCCTCGTCGTGCGCGTGCAGCTTCGTGCTGCGGCGCACGGTCTTGCCGTACACGGGATGCGCCTTGGCCGATGTGAGCTCGATGGTGATGGTCTTGTCGCGAGCGTCGCTGACCACCAGGCCCTGTCGCGTCTTGCGTCGCTCGATCGACGCCTTGGGGTCCGTCTCGGTGCTCATTCGCTCTCGTCCTGTCGCTCGCGTGCCACGGTCAGAAGGCGGGCGATCTCGCGGCGGCGGGCGCCCAGCTGGTCGGTCTGCTCGAGCGCGCCCTGTGCGTGCTGGAAGCGCAGGTTGAGGTACGCCTCCCGCGCGTCGGACAGCTTGAGGGCGAGCTCCTCGTCGGTGAGCTCGCGCATGTCGTTCATGATCTCCTGCGCCATGCCTAGTGCCTCACTCCCGCGCAGACTCGATGATGCGGGGCGCGAGAACCGAGCGGGGCCAGGACGCAGGCGAGGTCGATGCCGGAGCCCATCGGCCGAGCCGAGGACACCGCATCCGCGACGGTTCGCAGCCGCCGGATCGCGAGTGGTGTGTGGGGGTGGAGCACCGTCAGACCTCGTCCCGGGCGACGACCTTGCACTTGATGGGGAGCTTGCTCGCGGCGAGCTTCATGGCGTCGCGCGCCAAGTCGTCCGGCACGCCGGCCAGCTCGAACATGACCATGCCGGGCTTGACCACGGCGACCCAATGCTCCGGGGATCCCTTGCCCGAGCCCATGCGCGTCTCCGCGGGCTTCTGGGTCACGGGCATGTGCGGGAAGAGGTTGATCCACACCTTGCCGCCCCGCTTGATCTTGCGGGTCATCGCGACACGGGCCGCCTCGATCTGCCGGTTGGTGATCCAGGCCGGCTCGAGCGACTTCAGTCCGTATTCGCCGAAGTGGACCTCGGTGTGCCCCTTCGAGATGCCCTTCCGACGACCGCGGTGCGACTTGCGGTGCTTGACGCGCTTCGGCATCAGCATCAGCGACCACCTCCGCCGCCACCGCCGCCGCGACCGGGACCGCCGGAGCGCCCGCCGCCCTGTCCGCCACCGCCGCCGCGACCGGGACCGCCGGGACCTCCGGAGCGCCCGCCGCCCTGTCCGCCGCCGCGGTTGCCGCCGCCGCGGCCACGCCGACGACCGCGCTGCTGGGGCGGGGGCTCCTGCTGCTCGGTCCGCGAGCGCGAGTCGCTGAAGCCCTCGGGCATGACCTCGCCGTTGTTGATCCAGACCTTCACTCCGATGCGCCCGAAGGTCGTCTTGGCCTCGTGGAAGCCGTAGTCGATGTCGGCGCGCAGCGTGTGCAGCGGCACGCGACCGTCGGAGTAGTGCTCCACGCGCGACATCTCCATGCCGCCCAGGCGACCCGAGCACTGGACCTTGACGCCCTGGGCTCCCGAGCGCATGGCCGAGCTGAGGGCGCGCTTCATGGCCCGCCGGAAGGCGACCCGGTTCTCGAGCTGCTCGGCGATGGACTGGGCAACCAGCTTGGCGTCGAGCTCCGGCCGCTTGATCTCGTTGATGTTGACCTGGATGGCCTTGCCGGTCATCTTGCTCAGCTCGCGGCGCAGGGCGTCCACCTCGGACCCGTTCTTCCCGATGACGATGCCGGGACGGGCGGTGTGGATATCCACGGTCAGCTTCGAGGCGTCCTTGCGGATGCGGATCGACGACAGGCCGGCGTGCGAGAGCTTGTTGGTGATGTGGTCGCGGATGGTCTCGTCCTCTTGGAGGTACTCGGCCATCTCGCGCTGCGTGAACCAGTTGCTCTGCCAGCCCTCGATGACGCCGAGGCGGAAACCGACCGGATTGATCTTCTGTCCCATGACTACTCCGCGGCGATCGGCTCGAGGGTGACCGTGATGTGGCAGGTGCGCTTGTCGATGCGAGTGGCCCGCCCCATGGCCCGCGGACGATAGCGGCGCAGCGTGGGGCCCTCGTCGACCGTGATCCGCGCGACGCGGAGCTCGGCCGCGTCGAGGCCGGCGTTGTGGTCGGCGTTGGCGGCGGCCGACTGCAGCACCTTGTGCACCGGAAGCGCCGCGGCGCGCGTCGAGTAGGCCAGGATCGCATGCGCCTCCCCGACGGTCTTGCCGCGGATGAGGTCGGCGACGAGCCGCGCCTTGCGGGGCGGCGTGCGGACGAACTTGGCGGTGGCCGACACGGAGTCGGTCGTGGTGTTGGAGGCGGCGCTCATCTGCGCATCGTGGTGGTGCGGTCGGAGCCGGCGTGGCCACGGTAGGTGCGGGTGGGCGCGAACTCGCCCAGCTTGTGCCCCACCATGCTCTCGCTGATGAAGACCGGCACGTGGCGGCGGCCGTCGTGCACCGCGATCGTGTGACCGACCATCTCGGGGAAGATGGTGGACGCGCGGGACCACGTGCGGATCATGGTCTTCTCGTTGGCGGCGTTCATCTCGTTGATGCGCTCCATGAGGCGCTCCTCGACGAACGGTCCTTTCTTGAGACTGCGGCCCATTCTGCTCCCGCCCTAGCGGCCTTCGACGTGCTTGCCGCGCTTGCGGCTCCGCACGATGAACTTGTCGCTCTGCTTGCCCTGCTTGCGGGTGCGATACCCGTTGGTGGGCACGCCCCACGGCGTGACCGGGTGGCGCCCGGAGTTGCTCTTGCCCTCGCCGCCCCCATGAGGATGGTCGACCGGGTTCATCGCCGAGCCCCGGGTGGTGGGCCGCACGCCCTTCCACCGGCTGCGCCCGGCCTTGCCCGTGGTCAGGTTCTCATGCATGAGGTTGCCGACCTGCCCGACGGTGGCGCGGCAGTCCAGGTGCACCATGCGCATCTCGCTGGAGGGAAGGCGGAGCGTGCCGTAGTCGCCCTCCTTCGCCATCAGCTGGGCGCCGGCGCCGGCCGAGCGGCAGATCTGCCCGCCGCGGCCGGACTGAAGCTCGATGTTGTGCACCACCGTGCCGGTGGGGATGTCGCGCAGGGGCAGCGAGTTGCCCGGCTTGATGTCGGCGTCGGGGCCGCTCATCACCGTGTCGCCCACCGACAGCCGGTGCGGCGCCAGGATGTAGCGCTTCTCGCCGTCGTGGTAGTGCAGCAGCGCGATGCGGGCCGACCGGTTGGGGTCGTACTCGATCGCCGCGACCTTGGCGGGCACGCCGTCCTTCTGGCGCTTGAAATCGATGGTGCGGTACCGGCGCTTGTGACCCCCGCCCTTGTGGCGGGTGGTGATGCGCCCGTTGTTGTTGCGCCCACCGGTCTTGTGGATCGGCTCGACCAGCGACTTCTCGGGCTCGGACTTGGTGATGTCCTCGAAGTCGTCCGTGGTGACGAAACGCCGACCGGGCGACGTGGGCTTGTACTTCTTGATTCCCATGCGCCTAGCCTCCGGCCCCGGCCGCGTCGAAGAACTCGATCGAGTCCTCGGGCGACAGCTCGACGATCGCCTTCTTCCACCCCGGCCGCGTGCCACGGGTGAACCCGCGCCGCTTGGGCTTGCTCTTGACGTTCACGATGCGCACGTCGGTGACCGTCACGTCGAAGTGCTCCTCGACCGCGCGCCGGATCTCGATCTTGTGCGCATCGGCCAGCACCCTGAACGTGTACTGGTTGTGGGCCTGCACCAGCCGGTAGCTCTTCTCGGAGATGACCGGCCGCACGATGACCTTGCGGATGTCCTCGCCCAGGCCGCTCACGAGACCCCCTCCTCGTCCTCGTCGGTGGAAGAAGCCTCGTCCTCATCCGCGGTCTCGTCGTCCGAGTCGACCTCGGCCTCGGGCTGCTCCTCCGACTGCTCGGCCTCGGGCTCCTCGGCGGTCTCCGCCGTGGGCTCGTCCCCCTCGGGCGCATCGGCCTCGGCCGGCGCGGCCTCGGTCGCATCGTCGGAGGCGGCTTCCTCGACCGGGGCCTCCTCGGCGGAAGCCTCGTCGTCGGGCGTCTCCTCGACCGGAGCGGCCTTCTTCTTCGGCTCCTGCTTCTTCTTGGGGGGCTTCGGCTTCTTCTTCGGCTCGACGTCCTCGACCTCGCACGGCGCGTCGACGAGCGCCTCCCAGACGGCGCGCTCCACCAGCAGCGAGCGGACCGACATGACGTCGAGCGTCTCGAGGCCCTCCGCGGGAATGATCTCGACGCCCGCGATGTTGCGGAACGAGAGCGCCTCGACCGAGTCGGGGTCGCCGAGCACCACGCCGAGCGGCCGCTCGTCGAGGCGGTCCGGCGCCTGGCGCAGGTACTCGACCGCGCGCTTGGTGGACGGCTCATCCCAGCCCGTCGGATCCATCAGCGCCACGGTTCCGCGCTCGGCGTGGGCGCGCAGGGCCGCCATGAAGGACTGCTCGCGGATCTTCCGGTTCACCTTGCCGCCGTAGGAGCGGGGCGTCGGCCCGAAGACGATGCCGCCGCCGGTCCAGATGGGCGAGCGGGTCGAGCCCGCGCGAGCACGGCCGGTGCCCTTCTGGCGCCACGGCTTGCGGCCACCGCCACGACGCTCGGAGCGGGTCTTGGTGGAGTGCGTTCCGGCGCGACGCCACGCCGCCTCGGCCACGACCGTCTCGTGGATGAGGTGCGGCTTGATCTCCTGCGCCTGGAGCGCGGGGGCGATGGCGGCCGAGCCGTGCGTGACGCCCTCGGCGTTGAGCACCGAGATGGTCACTGGGGCCTCACGATCACGATGCCGTTGACGCCACCGGGGATCGACCCCTTGAGCAGCAGGAGATTGCGGTCGGGGTCCGCGTCGATGACCTGGACGCCCCGTTGCGTGACGGTCTCGTTGCCCATGCGGCCGCTCATGCGCTGACCCTTGAACACCCGTGCCGGCCAGGCCGCGGCGCCGATGGATCCCGGCGCGCGCACGTTGTGAGAGCCGTGCGTGACCGGACCGCGCTGGAAGTTGTGGCGCTTGATGGTTCCCGCGTAGCCCTTGCCCTTGGAGGTGCCCGTGACGCGCACCACGAGGCCCGGCTCGAACCCGGCCACCGTCACCTGATCGCCGAGCGAGAGATCCTCGCCGACCTCGTCCAGGCCGAACTCGTGCAGGTGGCGCGAGGGCGGCGCCCCCGCCTTCTCAAGGTGCCCCAGCTCCGGCTTGCTGAGCAGCTTCGGGCGCACGGCGCCGTACGCCAGCTGCACCGCGTCGTAGCCGTCGTTCTCCTCGGTGCGGATCTGGGTGACGTGACAGGGGCCCGCCTGGACCACCGTGAGTCCCACCCGGGAGCCGTCCTCCCCGAAGATCTGGGTCATCCCCAGCTTGGTGCCGATGATCGCCGGCACTACGCCAGGCCTCCCATGGGGCCACGCCCGTGCGGCGTGACCGAGGCGGCACGATGGCCCGGCATGCGAGAACCGAGCGGGGCCAGGACGCAGATGAGGCTCGTAGCAGCGCTACGGGCCGAGCCGAGGACGCCGCATCCGCGAAGCGTTCGCCGCCGCCGCGGCGCGTGTGAGCTGAGGGAGCGGCGCACCACTAAACCTTGATCTCGATGTCGACGCCCGCCGGGAGCTCGAGCCGCATCAGCGAGTCGACGGTCTTCGGCGTGGGCGAGTAGATGTCGATGAGCCGCTTGTGGGTGCGGATCTCGAAGTGCTCCCGCGAGTCCTTGTCCTTGAACGGACCGCGGATCACGCAGTAGACGTTGCGCTCGGTGGGCAGCGGAACGGGCCCCGAGATCGTCGCGCCGCTGCGCTGAGCCTGCTCGACGATGGACGCCGCGCTCTTGTCGATCTGCTCGTGGTCGTACGCCTTGAGCCTGATTCTGATCTTGTTCTGCTGCACCGAAACCGTTTCTGAAGAGACAAAAAACCCCGCCGCCCCGCGAGGGGGGCGACGGGGCCGAGAGCGTTTCCGCTACTCCTGGATGGACTCCACCACGCCGGCGCCGACGGTGCGGCCGCCCTCGCGGATCGCGAAGCGCAGACCGTCCTCCATGGCGATCGGCTGGATGAGCTCGACGTCCATGACGGCGTTGTCGCCCGGCATGACCATCTCGACGCTCTCCTCGAGGTCGATGACACCGGTGACATCCGTGGTCCGGAAGTAGAACTGCGGGCGGTAGCCCTTGAAGAACGGCGTGTGACGGCCGCCCTCGTCCTTGCTGAGCACGTAGACGTTCGCGCGGAACTTCGTGTGAGGGGTGATGGAGCCCGGGGCCGCCAGCACCTGGCCGCGCTCGATGTCCTCGCGCTTGACGCCGCGGAGCAGGCAGCCGATGTTGTCGCCGGCCTGACCCTCGTCGAGCAGCTTGCGGAACATCTCCACGCCGGTGACGACCGTGTTCTCGATCTCCGGCTTCATGCCCACGATGTCGATGGTCTCGCTCACCTTGACGATGCCGCGCTCGACGCGACCGGTGGCGACGGTGCCGCGACCGGTGATGGAGAAGACGTCCTCCACCGGCATCAGGAAGGGCTTGTCCACGTCGCGCTCGGGGACCTCGACGTACTCGTCGACCGCCGCCATCAGCTCCAGGATCTGCTGGGCCGCCTCGGGGTCGCCGTTGAGCGCGTTGAGCGCGGACCCCGTGATGATCGGGATGTCGTCGCCCGGGAACTCGTACTCGGACAGCAGCTCGCGGACCTCGAGCTCCACGAGCTCCAGGAGCTCGGGGTCGTCCACCATGTCGGCCTTGTTGAGGAACACGACGATGGAAGGCACGCCCACCTGACGGGCGAGCAGGATGTGCTCGCGCGTCTGAGGCATGGGGCCGTCGGCCGCGGAGACCACGAGGATCGCGCCATCCATCTGGGCGGCACCCGTGATCATGTTCTTGATGTAGTCGGCGTGACCCGGACAGTCGACGTGCGCGTAGTGGCGGTTCTCGGTCTCGTACTCCACGTGTGCCGTGGCGATGGTGATACCGCGCTCACGCTCTTCCGGCGCCTTGTCGATG
Source organism: Miltoncostaea sp. (assembly GCA_029288175.1). Lineage (GTDB taxonomy): Bacteria > Actinomycetota > Thermoleophilia > Miltoncostaeales > Miltoncostaeaceae > JARFPS01. The sequence goes on from JARFPS010000275.1 coordinate 11,293, forward strand.
GAATCGAAGGACACCGCTTCTCCGGCGCCAGCGTCGGAGAGAACCTTCGTAATGGCGGCCGTCAGCGTCGTCTTACCGTGGTCGACATGACCGATCGTGCCCACGTTGACGTGCGGCTTCGATCGATCGAACTTCTCTTTGGACATCGATCGCTCCCTGCGCCAGGCGGGCATAGACCCGGCCGACACCTCGTAAAGACTCCCCGAGCACAAAAACGCGCGGCCTCAATGGCCGCGCACCAATAACCCGGCACTCTGTCGAGCTGGAGCATGGTAACAGAGGGAACCCGCCACGCAACCGGGCTGCGGCGCCTTTCGACGACCTGAGCTCGGCCGCCCCGTAGCATCGCATCGTGGACGTCTCCGGACTCGCCGAACGACTCGACAGGGAGGCCTCCGGCGACGTGCGCACCGACATCGGGACGCGGGAGCTCTACGCCGCCGACGCCTCGCTCTACCGGCGCCTGCCGGTCGCCGCCCTGCGCGCCTCCGACGCGGACGACATCGATGCGGCGATCGCCGCGGGAGCCGCCCACGAGGTCCCCCTGACGATGCGCGGCGCGGGCACGTCGCTGGCCGGCCAGACGGTCGGCTCGGGCCTCATCGTCGACTGCTCGTCGCTGAACGGGATCGACATCGACCCCGACGCCCGCATCGCCGCCGTCGGACCCGGCGCGGTGCTGGCCGACCTGAACGCGGCGGCGGCCGAGCACGGCCTGACCTTCGGGCCGGACGTGGCCACGGGGTCGAGGGCGACGCTGGGCGGCATGATCTCGAACAACTCGGCGGGGGCCCGGTCGATCGTCCACGGGCTGACGGCCGACCACGTGGCGGCGCTCCACGTCACCCTGGCCGACGGGACCCGCGCGACGCTCCGCCGTGGAGCCGAGCCGCCGACCGCGCTGGCCGATGCCCGGCCGCTCGCCGACGGCTTCCACCCCCCGTCGCTGCTGCGCCGGGTGAGCGGCTACAACCTCGACGCGCTGGCGGGCGACGATCCGGACTGGCCGCGGGTGATCTGCGGGTCGGAGGGCACGCTTGCGGCGGTGCGGCGCGCCGAGCTCCGGCTGGTGCCGCTCCCCGAGCGCAGGGGGCTGGCACTGGTCCCGTTCGAGTCGGTGGCGGCGGCCCTCGAAGCCGTGCCGGCGATGCTCGAGTCCCGGCCGTCGGCGGTGGAACTGATGGATCGGGCCCTGCTCGATCCGGCCAATCGGCCGCCTGCGATCGCGCGCATGATGGGGACCGCCGGGCGGGCGCACGCGGCGCTGATGGTCGAGTACGCGGGGAGCGGCGACGCCGTCGACGACGCGCTGTCGCGCCTGAGCGGCGCCTCGCTCATGCGCGAGCGGCACGAGCAGGCGGCCATGTGGGCCGTGCGCCGCTCGGGCATCGCGCGGGCGGTGGGCATGACGGCCGGCGCGCCCGGCGACCCGCGGCCCATCCCCTTCATCGAGGACCCGGCCGTGCCGCCGGAGCGCGTGGCCGAGTTCGCCGACCGCCTCGGGGCGATTCTGCGCTCGGAGAACGTGCCCGCCGTGGTCTACGGACACGCCAGCGTGGGCTGCCTGCACGTGCGCCCGATGGTCGACCTGCGGCGCCAGGGCGCGGTCGCGATGATGCGCCGCATCGCCGAGCGGACGGCCGACCTCGTCGTGGAGCTCGACGGCTCGCTCTCCGGCGAGCACGGCGACGGCCGGGCCCGCAGCGAGCTGTTGCCGCGCATGTACGCCCCCGACACCATCGAGGCGTTCGCGCGCCTGAAGGCGCTCCTCGACCCGCAGGGCATGCTCAACCCCGGGATCCTCGTCCGGCCCGACCCTCTCGACGCCCACCTGCGCATCGAGGCTTCGCCGCCGCGCCGCGCGTTCCACACCGCCCTGTCGTTCTCGAAGGAGGGCGGCCTCGCCCGGGCGGGCGAGACGTGCAACGGGAACGGCGCGTGCCGCGCGCGGGACGGTTCGATGTGCCCGAGCTATCAGGCACTGCGGGACGAGCGCCACTCCACGAGGGGCCGGGCGGTGCTGCTGCGATCCGCCCTCGAGGGCAAGCTGACGGGCGGCCTCGCCGACGACGCGCTGCACGAGGCGCTCGACCTGTGCCTCGCCTGCAAGGCCTGCGCCGCCGAGTGCCCGGCGGGCGTCGACATGGCCGCGCTCCGCGAGGAGGCCTTGGCGGTGCGACACCGGGACCGGGGGGTACCCCTGCGCGCGCGCGTCGAGGCCGCCACCCCGGACCTCTTGAACCTGGCCTCCCGGGTCCCCGGCCCTGCCCGCCTGATGGCGCGGATCGCCTCGCGCGTCGCGGGGCGCCGGCTGCCCGCTCCGGCCCCGCGGTGGCGGCCGGGCCCCGACGACGACGACCCCACCGTGGCCGTGTTCGCCGACACGTTCACCCGGACGCTGCGCCCCGAGGTGGGGCACGCGGCCACCCGCGTCCTGCGCGCGGCGGGGGAGCGCGTCGCCGTGGTCGAACCGGGGTGCTGCGGGCGCCCCATGCTGTCGGCCGGGCGCATCGGAGCCGCCCGCCGGCGCGCCGCGCAGACCCTCACTCGGCTGGAACCGCTCCTGGCGCGGGGCCTGCCCATCGTGGCGCTTGAACCGTCATGCTTGTCGATGATGCGTGACGACTACCGTCGACTGATGCCCGACGATCCGCGCGCCTCCGCCCTGGCCGAGACGGTCGCCGGCTTCTCGTCGGCGCTCGCGCCGCTGGACCTGCCGGACCTCCGACCGCGGGCGGCGAGGATCGTGGCGCACGAGCACTGCCACGCGCGGGCTTCCGAGGAGTCCGGCGCGCTCGTCGCCGCGCTGGGTCGCGTTCCCGGAGCCCAGGTCGTCGACTCCGGCGCGGGATGCTGCGGCATGGCCGGAGCGTTCGGCTATCGCCACCCGGAGCTGTCGCGCAGCATCGCCGAGGACCGGCTCCTGCCGGCCGCGGCGGCCGCGGACCTGGTCGTCACCGACGGGATGTCGTGCCGTCACCAGCTCGACGAGCTCGGGGCGACTCCGACGGTCCACCCCGCCGAGCTCCTCGCGGAGGCGCTGACGTGATAGCCCCCCGGGGCCGCAGGGGGATCCCCGCGCGAAGCCTCAACCGCGCGGCCACGCTGACCGTCGGCAAGCTCGGCCTGCCGGTGCCGGGCCTCCACATGCTCAGGGTGCACGGCCGGCGCACCGGCGAGCTCCGGTCCACGCCGCTCTTCGTTCTGAGCGAGCGCGGCTCGCGCTACCTGGTTGCGCCGCGCGGCGAGACCGACTGGTCGCGCAACCTGCGCTCCGCCGGATGGGGCGAGCTGGTGCGTGGCCGGCGGGTGGAGCGGGTGCGCGCGGTCGAGGTCTTCGGGCTCGAGCGCAAGCGCATCATCAAGGCCTACGCGAAGCGCCACCGGCTGATGACGGCGCGCTTCTTCGACCTGCCTCCCAAGGAGGACCTGGAGGCATGGCGACGCGTGGCCGCCAAGCATCCGGTGTTCCGGCTGGCCCCGCCGAGGCCGCAGGGCGCTGAGCCGGCGGCGGCCGCCTAGGCGGCGCCGACCTTCTCCTTGATCTCCTGCGAGATCGCCTGCGGCACCTCGGAGTAGTTGCCGAACTGCATGGTGAAGGTGGCCCGGCCCTGGGTGAGCGAACGGACGGCGGTGGCATAGCCGAACATCTCGGCGAGCGGCACCTCCGCGTTGACCACCTCGAGGTCCTTGCCGCGGCTGTCCATGCCGCCGATGCGTCCGCGACGGCTGGTCAGGTCACCGACGATCGTGCCCACGTAGTCCTTGGGCGAGACGACCTCGACGGTCATGACCGGCTCCATCAGCACCGGCTTGGCGCGGCGCGCGGCCTCCTTGGCGGCCATCGAGCCGGCGATCTTGAAGGCGATCTCCGACGAGTCGACGTCGTGGTACGAGCCGTCCACCAGCCGCGCCTTCACGTCGACCATGGGGTAACCGGCCACGATGCCGCCCTCGAGGGCCTCGCGGATGCCCTCGTCCACGGCGGGAATGAACTCCTTCGGGATGGCGCCACCCACGATCTTGCTCTCGAACTCGTAGCCGCCGCCCTGGTCGTTGGGCTCGAGATCGAGGTAGACGTGGCCGAACTGGCCGCGGCCACCGGTCTGTCGGACGAACCGGCCCTCGATCTTCTCGACGGTCTTGCGGATCGTCTCGCGGTAGGCCACCTGGGGCTTAACGACGTTGGCGTCCACGCTGAACTCGCGCAGCAGGCGGTCGACGATGATCTCGAGGTGGAGCTCGCCCATGCCGCTGATGACGGTCTGGCCGGTCTCCTCGTCGGTGCGCACCCGGAAGGTGGGGTCCTCGTCGGAGAGGCGACCCAGCCCCTGGCCGAGCTTCTCCTGGTCGGCCTTGGTCTTGGGCTCGATGGCCAGGCCGATGACCGGCTCCGGGAACTCCATCTTCTCGAGCACGACCGGGTCGGACGCCACGGTCAGCGTGTCGCCGGTGGTCGTGGACTTCAGCCCCACGGCCGCGACGATGTCGCCGGCCGAGACGCCTTCGACCTCCTCGCGGTGGTTGGCGTGCATCATCAGCAGCCGCCCGACCCGCTCCTTGCGGTCCTTGGTGGCGTTGATGATCTGCGCGCCGGACTCGATGGCGCCGGAGTAGACGCGCATGTAGGTGAGCCGGCCGACGTAGGGGTCGCTCATGACCTTGAAGGCCAGCGCGGCGAAGGGGGCCTCGGGGTCCGACTCGCGGGTGACGACGGTCTCGTCGTCGCCCGGCGCGCGGCCCTCGGCCGGACGGACGTCCAGCGGCGAGGGCATGTAGTCGACGATGGCGTCGAGCAACGGCTGGACGCCCTTGTTCTTGAACGACGAGCCCAGCAGCACCGGGGTGATCGTGTTCTGGAGGACGGCCGAGCGGATGGCCGCGACGAGGGTCTCCTCGGGGATCTCCTCGCCCTCCAGGTACGCCTCGGCCAGCGCGTCGTCGTGGTCGGCCAGCGCCTCGATGAGCTTCTCGCGGGCGGCCTCGGCGTCGACCGCCAGGTCGTCCGGAATCTCGCCCTCGGTGACGTCGGTGCCGAGGTCGTCGTTGTAGGTGATGGCCTTCATCCCGACCAGGTCGACCAGCCCCGTGAACTCCGCCTCCGCGCCGATGGGCAGCTGCACCGGGATGGCGTTGGCCCCGAGCCGCTCCTCCATGGTCGCGACGGCCTTGTCGAAGTCCGCGCCGATGCGGTCCATCTTGTTGACGTAGGCGATGCGCGGGACCCCGTAGTGGTCGGCATGGCGCCAGACCGTCTCGCTCTGGGGCTCCACACCGGCGACCGAGTCGAAGACCGCGACGGCTCCGTCGAGCACGCGCAGGCTGCGCTCGACCTCGACCGTGAAGTCGACGTGACCCGGGGTGTCGATGATGTTGATGCGGTGGTCGCGCCAGATGCAGGTCGTTGCGGCGCTGGTGATGGTGATGCCCCGCTCCTGCTCCTGGCTCATCCAGTCCATCGTCGCGGCGCCGTCGTGCACCTCGCCGATGCGGTGGGTGCGACCGGTGTAGTAGAGGATGCGCTCGGTCGTCGTCGTCTTACCGGCGTCGATGTGCGCCATGATCCCGATGTTCCGGACGCGATCGAGCGCGACCTTCTGCGTCGTCTTGGTTGCCGTGCCCACTCTGTCCCCTTCGCTCGTCGTCCTCGGCGCCCGTTCCGGCCACCGCACGCGCATCTCGCGATTTACTCGACCAACCCCCGCTTCCCTGCAGGAAGCGGGTCCGTGCTCAGATGACCGCCTCTACCAGCGGTAGTGCGCGAAGGCCTTGTTGGCCTGAGCCATGCGGTAGAGGTCGTCCTTGCGCTTGTACGCGCCACCCTGCGAACCGAGCGCGTCCAAGAGCTCGTTGGCGAGGCGCTCGCTCATCTGCTTCTCGCGACGCTCGCGCGACTGCTCCACGATCCACCGGATGGCCAGGGTGCGGCCCCGCCGGGGCGGCACCTCGATCGGCACCTGGTAGGTGGCGCCACCCACGCGCCGCGACTTGACCTCGAGGAGGGGCGTGACGTTCCGGATGGCCTCCTCCATCACGCCGACCGGCTCGCGGCCCGTGCGGTCTCGGATGCGATCGAGCGCGCCGTAGACGACGCCCTCGGCGACCGACTTCTTTCCGTCGCGAAGCACGCGGTTGACCACCTGGCTGACCAGGGTGCTGTCGTAGAGCGGGTCCGGGTCGAGCGGACGCCGGGTGATGACGGCTCTGCGCGGCATTACCCCACCACCTCTAGCGCGGCGCCTTGGCGCCGTACTTGCTGCGCCCCTGACGACGGTCGGTGACCCCGGCGGCGTCCAGCGAAGCCCGGATGACCTTGTACCGGACACCCGGCAGGTCCTTGACGCGGCCGCCGCGCACGAGCACGACGGAGTGCTCCTGCAGGTTGTGGCCCTCACCCGGGATGTAGCTGGTGACCTCCTGCCCGTTGGTCAGCCGGACGCGCGCGACCTTGCGCAGCGCGGAGTTCGGCTTCTTCGGGGTGGTCGTGTAGACGCGCGTGCAAACCCCGCGCTTCTGCGGCGCGCCGCGCAGGGCGGGCGTCGTCTGCTTCTCGGGCTTGCTGCGACGGCCCTTACGGACCATCTGATTCGTGGTCGGCACGCGTCTCCTCGTGGCGCAGTACGTGGTCTCCCCCCAGATGGGGAGCCGGGGAACGGTAGCAGAGCGCGGAGGCCGGTGGCTATCGAGCCGGTGTCAGACCCGACAGCCGCAGGTCGGTGTCGGTGCGGATCTCGGCGAAGCCGCCCACGTTCATGTCGATCTTCCAGCGCAGGGGCAGCGAAAGCCGGGGCGACCACCACAGCAGGTCCACGCGCGTGCCCGAGTTGGCGCCGGTGACCTCGGCGGCGACCCGGACGACGAACACGGGCTCCTTCCGGCTGCCCACGCGGATGCTCCCGCGCGAGACCACGCGGTGATCGGAACGGACCCGGACGTCGCCCGCCGAGTAGTCGTTGCTCCAGGTCCGCCCCACCCGCAGGGTGGCGGGAGCCGGCAGGAACAGCGGCGGGGGCCGCAGATCGCGGGTGTCGTCGCGGCCGACGCCGAGCACCGAGACCTCGGTGCGCCGCCAGATCGCCCGCAGCGCGCCGCCCGACCCCGGACGAAACCGAACCGACTCGACGTGCTCCTCGCTGAGCCGCAGATCCTCCTGGAAGCCGCCCGGCACGAGAGCCGCCACGTAGACGGCGCGGTCCGGGAGGTCTCGCGTGAGCGACACCGGCCCGATCGCGACACGCTCCTCGCCCTTCTGCAGGTAGGTGTAGACCCCCGGGCGCGGTACCCCCGGACCCGGTGTGCCCGCCACGCCGACCCGCTCGCGGAAGTCGGCGAGCGCGGCCTCGGCCGTCACCTCGGTCGACGACCGTGCCGAGCTCCAGAGCCAGAGGCCCAGGCCGCCGAGGCCGGCGAGCACGAGCATCCCCACGATCGTCAGGCGACGGATCACCGGGCGATCCTACGGCTGGGCCGCCCGCGCCCGACTCCACCCGCAATCGCGATTGCAGGAGTGCGGGAGATGCCCTGGTAGCTCACCTGGTGATGTTCGGTCGCGAGAGACGCCGCCGTGAGGCCCGCTGCTGCTGCGCCGCCTGCGCGGCCTCCGTGGGGCCGCCCCGATGGCGACGGATCGGCGCCCGGGCCGGCCGCGTGAGCATGCCCCGATGGGGCTGGGCGGCGGGGCTGGTGGGCGTGGCGGCGATGGTGCCGCTCGCCGCGCTCGACGCCCAGCGCGAGGCTTTGGCCGTGGCATCGGAGGCCTCGACCGCCCCGGTCAGGGTCGTCATCGCCCAGACCGGCGCGGCCCGGGTGGTGCGTGAGGAGGAGGCCGAGCGCGACATCGTCTGGCGCGCGAGCACGGCCCTCGGCACCCCCAACGCGGGCGCGCTCGTGAACAGCGTGGTCCTCCCCTCGGCCGGGGCGGGCTTCTACACCTACGACCCCGCCGAGAACGTCACACCGAACAAGGAATGGCGACGCCACGGCACCGACATGCTGGTGCGTCAGGTGCTGGCCGTGGGGCGGTGGTGGGCCGTGACACACCCCGACGAGGCGCGCCTGGGCGTGGGCGACCTCTCGCTGCCCGAGGGGGGACTGTTCGCCGGCCCGGGCGTGGGCCACCAGTCGCATCAGAACGGGCTGGACGTGGACTTCCGGCTGCCGCGAACCGATCGGGTGGAGGGCATCGCCAACCCGGCGAACTACGACCGGAAGCTCACCCAGGCGCTGACCGACCGCCTGATCGCCCAGGGCGCCACCCTGGTGCTGATCGGTCCCAACCTCGACATCACCGGCCCGCCCGGAGTGGTGGTGCGCTGGCCGAACCACGACGACCACCTGCACGTGCGATTCCCCGATTCGGACGGCCGCAACGAGGCCGGCGAGGCGCGCCGGGGTTTCCCGCGTCCGACCCGCAGGTGATCACGGTGGCCGCCGGCGCCGCGTCGACGATCATGGGGCACCCCAGCAGGAGGACCTCAGATGCCCCGCGAAACCGCCCCACCCCCCGAGACCCACTGCGAGTTCTGCGGCGCGGAGTACGCGTCGCCACCGGCGGACGCGCCCGTGGTCGACGAGCGCCCCGAGCCGCCGCCCGCCCCGACCGCGGGCGCCGACGAGCCCGAGGCGCACTGCGAGTTCTGCGGCGCGGAGTACCCGGTGCCCGGCGATCGCGCCGACGGGTCGGGCTGAACGGCCGCAACGAGCGGACGGCGGGTCGTCCGTCGCTTGTCCTGGCGGGCCGGTATTCATAACCTCGTCCGGAACGCCGATCGAGGTGACGATGCGCTGCCGAGTCATGCACGTGGCCCTGTGGGTCGCGACCTTCCTCATCCTGACGGTCCCCGCCCTGGCCGCGGCGCTCGCCGGCGGCGCCACGGGCGGTGGCGGTGGTGGCGGAGGCGGTGG
>JARFPS010000282.1 GCA_029288175.1 Miltoncostaea sp.
GTGGCGTCTCCGGCCACGCCGACGTTCACGCCGAACCAGCCGATCATCATGGCCAGCATCACCACGGCCGCGACCGGTCGTCCAGCCCGGTGGCCCAGCGGCTCGGACAGCACGCCGATCATCGACGTGCCGCTCCGTTGCCCCAGCACCCCCATCGCCGCGGCCAGGGCCACCAGAACGCCGACGCCCGCCATCAGCGCGGCGACCAGCTCGGGTCCGGCCAGCAGCTCGCCCCCGCCCCCGCCGGTCATGATCGCCGCGGGGCTCGTGCCGATCGCGAGCCACGGACCGAGGCGTCCCAACCAGGGCGCGCGTGCCATCAGTACCCTCGCGTGGTGCGGCGCGATCGCCTCATGGCCGCCGGCATCCAGGTACCGGCCCTCCCGACCGTCGTTCTCGGCGGGCTGCCGGGCCCACCCCGCTGGGCCTCGCGCCTCGCCGCCCTCGGCCTCGACGTGGTCTGCTCGGGCTCATCGGCCGACGACGCGGCGACGTGGCGGGCGGCGCAGGAGGCCGAGCCCCACAAGCCCTGCAAGGCCGTCGCCGTCGACCGGGCGGCGGCAGAGGAGCTCGCGGCCGAGGGCTGCCGCCTGGTAGAGGGGGCTGCCGTGCCCGACGCCGCGTACCGTCTCTCGGCGTCCGACGGTGTCGTCGCCGCGGTCTCGGGGACCCACGATCGGGTCGAGGACCTCAACGACGTGGCACGGGTGGTGGTGCGCGCGGCCCGCGGGCTCGGGGCCGCCAACATCTGGGTGGCCGCCACGCCGGGGCTGGACGGCCACCCCGTGGAGGTCGTGGAGCGCAAGCTCGCCGCGCTCGTGGAAGGGGCCCATCAGGCGCGCCTCGCCATCGCCAAGGATCAGTTCGACCTCACCTAGGCCGCCCGCAGGCCCCTCTCGGTTGTCCCGGCCCGGGCTCGGGTGGGGGGCTGTCATCGCGGCGCCCGTGTCTCGCGGCCGGGGGGCGTCCCTGTCCCGACCGCGGGCTGCTCAGCCGCTTTCGTCCGAGGGCTCGTACCCAAGGGACGGGGCCAGCCAGCGCTCGGCTTCGGGCACCGACAGACCGGCGCGCGCGGCATAGTCCTCGACCTGGTCGCGCCCGAGGCGACCGATGGCGAAGTAGCGGGCCTCCGGGTGCCCGATGTAGAGACCGCTGACGCTCGACGCGGGCATCATCGCCAGGTTGTCGCTGAGCGACATCCCGATGTCCTCGGCGTCGAGCAGCCGGAAGAGGGTGCGCTTGGGGGTGTGATCGGGGCAGGCCGGATAGCCGAAGGCGGGCCGGATGCCCCGGTAGCCCTCCGCGATCAGCTCCTCGTTGGAGAGCGACTCGTCGCGCGCGTAGCCCCAGTCGCGGCGGGCCCGCTCGTGGAGGCGCTCCGCGAAGGCCTCCGCCAGCCGGTCCGCCAGCGCCTTGACCATGATCGCCGAGTAGTCGTCGCCCTCGCGCTCGTGGCGGGCCGCCAGCTCCTCCGCCCCGTGGATCGAGACCGCGAAAGCGCCCACGTGGTCCTGGACGTCGGCCCCGGCGGGGGCCACATAGTCGGCCAGGGACAGAAGCGGGTTGTCGTTCTCCTTGACGGTCTGCTGGCGCAGCATGGGAAAGCGCGCCAACTCGTCGGACCGTGAGGCGTCCGCGAAGAGCGCGATGTCGTCGCCGTCGGCCTCGGCCGGCCAGAAGCCGTAGACGGCCCGGGCGGTCAGCAGCCCCTCGGTGACGATCTCGTCGAGCATCGCCCGGGCGTTCTCGTACAGCTCGCGGGCGGCCTCGCCGTGGTCGGGGTGCTCGAGGATCGCCGGGTAGCGACCGCGGAGCTCCCAGGCCGCGAAGAAGAAGGTCCAGTCGATGTAGGGGACGATGTCGGCGAGCGGCTCCTCCTCGATGCGCCGCGCGCCGAGGAAGGTCGGCGTGGTGATCTCGTCGGTCGCGAACTCGGGGCGGCCCCGGAGCTCCCGGGCCTCGGACAGAGGGTGCAGCGGCTTGGCGCGCTTGTTCTCGTAGCGGTCGCGCAGCGTGGCCTGATCGTCCTGCAGCTCGGCCTCGAACCTCGCGCGTGTCTCGGGGTCGAGGAGCGTGGACACCACCCCGACCGCGCGTGAGGCGTCGAGCACGTGGGTCACGCTCTCGCGATAGACGGGGGCGATCTTCACGGCGGTGTGCTGCTTCGACGTGGTCGCGCCGCCGATGAGCAGCGGCAGGTCGAATCCCCTGCGGTCCATCTCGCGCGCCACGTGCACCATCTCGTCGAGGGAGGGCGTGATGAGGCCCGACAGACCGATCATGTCGGCCTCCTGCTCGACGGCGGCATCGAGGATCTGCTCGGCCGGCACCATCACGCCGAGGTCGACGACCTCGTAGTTGTTGCACCCGAGAACGACCCCGACGATGTTCTTCCCGATGTCGTGCACGTCGCCCTTGACGGTGGCGAGCACGATCCGCCCGGCGGCCTCGCCGGCGGCCTCCCTCTCGGCCTCCATGTAGGGCTCCAGATGCGCCACGGCCCGCTTCATCACGCGGGCGCTCTTCACGACCTGGGGCAGGAACATCTTGCCGGCACCGAACAGGTCGCCGACGACGCCCATGCCGGCCATCAGCGGTCCCTCGATGACCTGAAGCGGCGCGTCGTACGCCTGCCGGGCCTCTTCGGCGTCTTCCACGACGTAGTCGACGATTCCGTTGACCAGGGCGTGTGAGAGCCGTTCCTCCACGGTGCCCTCGCGCCAGGAGAGGTCCTCCTTGCGCTCGGTGGCGCCCCCGCGCACGGTCTCTGCGAACTCGACAAGGCGCTCCGTGGCGTCCGGGCGCCGGTCGAACAGGACGTCCTCCACGCGCTCGCGAAGCTCGTCGGGGATCTGGTCGTAGACCACCAGCTGGCCCGCGTTGACGATGCCCATGTCGAGCCCGGCCCCGGTGGCGTGCAGCAGGAACGCGCTGTGCATGGCCTCCCGCACGGCATCGTTGCCGCGGAAGCTGAAGCTGAGGTTGCTGATGCCGCCGCTGGTGTGAGCGTGCGGGCAGCGCTCCTTGATGACCCGGATGGCCTCGATCAGGTCGATGGCGAAGCGGTTGTGCTCCTCGATGCCGGTGGCGACGGCGAACACGTTGGGGTCGAAGATGATGTCCTCGGGAGGCACGCCCGCCTCGGTCAGGAGCGCGTAGGCGCGCTCGCAGATCTCGATCTTCCGCTCCGCCGTCTCGGCCTGACCCTGCTCGTCGAAGGCCATCACGACCATCGCGGCGCCGAAGCGACGGGCCACGGCCGCCTGCTCCAGAAAGGGCCCCTCGCCCTCCTTGAGCGAGATCGAGTTGACGACGGCCTTGCCCTGAATGCAGCGGAGGCCGGCCTCGATCACCTCCCAGCGCGAGCTGTCGACCATGATCGGCACCCGCGAGATCTCGGGCTCGGCCGCCACGAGGTTCAGGAACCGGGTCATCGCCGCCGGCGAGTCGAGCATGCCCTCGTCCATGTTGACGTCGATGATGTTCGCGCCGCCGCGCACCTGCTCGGCGGCCACCTCGAGCGCCGTGTCGTAGTCCTCGTTCTTGATCAGCTCTGCGAACCTGCGCGAGCCGGTCACGTTCGTGCGCTCCCCGATCATCAGGAAGGTCCCGTCGTCGCGCGCGACGAGGGGCTCCAAACCCGACAGGCGCAGGGCGGGCTCGATCGTGGGGCGCGTCCGCGGGGCCATGCCCTCCGCCGCGTCGGCGATGGCGCGGATGTGGTCGGGGGTCGTGCCGCAGCAACCGCCCATCATGTTCACGAAACCGCTCTCGGCGAACTCGCGGAGCTGCTTCGAGGTCTCGTCGGGGGTCTCGTCGTACTCCCCGAAGGCGTTGGGCAGCCCGGCGTTGGGGTACACGCTCGTGTAGCAGGGCGCGATGCGCGACAGCGTCTCCAGATAGGGCCGCATGGCCTCCGCGCCCAGGGCGCAGTTGAGCCCCACCGAGATCGGCTCCGCGTGCGCGATGGAGTACCAGAAGGCCTCGATCGTCTGGCCCGAGAGCGTGCGGCCGCTCTGGTCGGTGATCGTCGCCGAGACGGCGATGGGCGGGCGTCGCCCGAGTTCCGAGGCCACCCGGTCGATCGCGACGATCGCGGCCTTCGCGTTGAGGGTGTCGAAGATGGTCTCGACCAGCAGCAGGTCGGAGCCTCCCTCGATCAGGCCGCGCGCCTGTTCCTCATAGGCCGCCTGGAGCTGATCGAAGGCCACGGCCCGGTAGCCGGGGTCGTTGACATCGGGCGACAGCGACAGCGTGCGGTTGGTGGGTCCCAGCGCGCCGGCCACGAAACGCGGTCGCTCCGGGGTCTTGGCGGTCCACTCGTCGGCCGCCGCGCGCGCCAGGCGCGCCCCCTCGAGGTTGATGTCGTAGGCGGCGTCCTCGGTGTCGTAGTCGGCCTGCGAGATGACCGTGGCGCTGAAGGTGTTGGTCTCGATGATGTCGGCGCCGGCCGCGAGAAAGCTGTGGTGGATCTCCGAGACCACGTCGGGTCGCGTCAAACACAGGAGGTCGTTGTTTCCGGCCAGCGCTCGCCCATGCCCGGCGAAGCGCTCGCCCCGGAAGTCCTCCTCCGAGAGCTCATAGCCCTGAATCGACGTGCCCGTGGCCCCGTCGATGATCAGGATGCGCTCGTCGAGCGCCGCCTCAAGGCGGTCGCGCGCGGTCGCGGGGTCGGTCAGCTCGATGGGCATCCGGGGGAGGATAGCTCCGGCGCGGCCCACGGGACGCGCCCGGGGCCGCTCAGGCGGTCGTCTCGGCCCGGGAGCGCAGGCGCTCCACGAGCGGTCCCGCGAGGATCGCCGCGCCGATGATGCCCACCGCGGCGAAGCCGAGCGCCTCGCTGTCGAGTGCCACCGCCGGGATGCCGAGGGCGGTCGCCAGGGCGCAGGCGGTCACCAGGCGCACGGTCTTCTCGGCCCGTGGCGACATGCTCGCAAGGCCGCTCATGCGTCGCCGTTCAGCGCGCCGAACACCAGGGCCGCGTTGTGTCCGCCGAGGCCGAACGAGGTCGACATGGCGGCGCCGAGCTGCATGGCGCGCCCCTCGCCCGTGACGTGGTCGAGCCCGGCGCAATCCGGGTCCAGATCGTCGAGGTTGGCGGTGGGCGGCACGAACCCGTGGTGGACGGCCAGCGCGGTCAGGGCCCCCTCGACCGCCCCCGCGGCCCCGAGGCAGTGGCCGTGGATGGCCTTCGTCGAGCTGATCGCGGTGCGGCGGGCGCTGTCGCCCAGCGCCTGGCGGAGCGCCAGGATCTCGGCGGGGTCGCCCGGCTCGCTGGCGCCCCCGTGCGCGTTGACGTACCCGATGTCCTCCGCCTTGAGACCGGCGTCGGACATGGCCGCGCTCACCGCCCGGGCCTGAGGGACACCGGAGGGGTCGGGATCGGCGAAGTGATGGGCGTCGGCGCTGGCCCCGTAACCGACCAGCTCGCAGACCGCCTCCGCGCCGCGGGCGCGCGCCGCCGACAGTCGCTCCAGCACCAGGATCGCCGCCCCCTCCCCGATCAGGAACCCGTCACGGCCGGAGTCGAACGGCCGGGCGGCCCGCTCGGGGTCGTCGTTGCGGCGCGACAGCACCCGCATGGCGTCGAATCCGGCCACCCAGAACGGGGTGATCATCGCCTCCGCGCCGCCGGCAAGGATGACGTCGGCGCTGCCCCGGCGCAGCATGGCGAGCGCCGTGCCGATGGCGTCGGTGCCCGCGGCGCAGGCGGTCGAGGTGGTCAGCACCGGGCCCCGCAGGCCGAGCTCGATGGAGACCATGGCGGACCCCATGTTGGGGACCGACTGAGGGATCGTGAACGGCGAGACGCGCTGGGCGCCGCGCTCCAGGTACACGTCGTGCTGGGCGTCGCGGATGATCCCGCCGCCGGTGCCGGTGCCCACCACGGCCCCGATCCCGTCGCCCCCGTTGACCTCCAGCCCCGCGTCGTCGACGGCGAGACGCGCCGCGGCCACGGCGAACTGGCTGAAGCGGTCCATCCGGCGGGCGTTCTTGCGCCCCATGAAGTCGCCGGGATCGAAGTCGCTCACCTCGCAGGCCACCTTGACCCGCTGGTCGGTCGCGTCGAACCCCTCGATCGGCCCGGCGCCGCTGCGCCCGGCCGCCGCCGAGTCCCACGCGTCCTCACGGCCGATGCCGATGGGGCTGACGATGCCGATGCCCGTGACGACGATGCGCTGGTCGTCGCTCATCGTTCGACCTTGGTCATGGCGACGACCGCGTTGTGACCGCCGAAGCCGAAGCTGTTGCTCAGCGCCGCGCGGATGGTCATCGGGCGCGCCTCGCCGATCACATGGTCGAGCCCTTCGCACTCCGGGTCGAGCTCGTCCACGTTGATGGTCGGCGGAGCGACGTCCTCGCGAATGGCCAGGGCGGTGATGGCGCCCTCGAAGCCGCCGGCGGCACCCATTCCGTGGCCGTGCATGGACTTGGTGGAGCTCACCGCGGTCTGCCGCGCGTGGGCGTCGCCCAGCGCCTCCCGGATGGCGCCGCTCTCGCAGGGGTCACCGGTGGGGGTCGACGTGCCGTGCGCGTTGACGTAGTCGATCTCCTCCGGGTCGAGCCCGGCCTGGGCGAGCGCGGCGCGCATGGCGCCCACCTGCCCGCGGCGGCTGGGATCCGGCTCCGTCAGGTGGTACGCGTCGCCGTTCAGCCCGTATCCGGCGACCTCGCAGTAGGGCTCGGCGCCCCGCGCCGCGGCGCGCTCGGCCTCCTCGAGCACGATCACCGCGGCGCCTTCGGCGGCCACGAAGCCGTCGCGCCCGGTGTCGAACGGCCGGCTCGCCGCCTCGGGGTCGTCGTTGCGCCGCGACAGGGCCCGCGTCGCGTCCAGCGCGGCCATGCAGAACGGCGTCACGCCGGCCTCGGTGCCCCCGGCGATCATCACCTCGGCGGCGCCCCGCCGCACGACGTCCGCGCCCTCGCCGATGGCGTGCGTGCCCGAGGCGCAGGCCGAGACCGGCACCACCAGCGGGCCGCCGAGGCCGAGCTGCATCGAGATCTGCCCCGCCCCCATGTTGGGGATCGAGCTGGGCAGGGTGAGGGGCGAGATCCGCTCGGGACCGCGCTCCACGAGCACGCGGTACGAGCCCTCGTAGGTCTCGTTGCCGCCGTTGCCGCTCGCGATCGACGCCCCGGCCACCGGGCCCAGATCGGCGTCGCCGAGCCCGGCGTCCTCGACCGCCATCCGGGCCGCGGCCACGGCCATCTGGGCCATGCGGTCCATGCGGCGGGCGGCGCGGCGGTCCAGGAAGTCCTCCGGCTCGAAGCCGTCGACCTCGCAGGCGACCTGGCAGAGGTGCTCCGAGGGGTCGAAGCGCGTGATCGTGCCGGCGCCCGAGCGGCCGGCGAGTACCGCGGCCCAGGTCTCCTCGGTGCCCACCCCGAGGGGGGTCACCATGCCCACACCGGTCACCACGACGCGGCGGTCACCATTCCTCACAGCGAAAGTCCTCCGTCCACGTCCAGCACGGTACCGGTGATGAAGCGCGCCCGGTCCCCGCAGAGGAAGACGACCGGCCCCGCGACGTCGGCGGGCTCGCCCAGGCGGGCCAGCGCCGTGCGCTCCAGCAGCGCTTCACGCCACTCGTCGGTCAACACGTCGGTGAGGCGGGTCTGGATCATCCCCGGCGCGACGGCGTTGACCCGCACGCCGCGGGGTGCGACCTCGCGGGCCAGCGCACGCACGAGCCCCACGATCCCGGCTTTCGAGGCGGCGTAGTTCGCCTGGCCGGCGTTGCCCACGCGGCCGACGATCGACGAGATGGCCACGATGCTGCCCGAGCGGCGCCGGGCCATTCCCCGGGCCACCGGGCGCATCACGTGGAAGGCGCCGGCCAGGTTCACCTCGATCGGCTCCATGAACGCCTCGGCGTCCATCCGCATCGCCGGCCCGTCGCGGGTGACCCCGGCGTTGGCCACGAGCGCGTCGAGCGGCCCCAGCGCGTCCTCGGCCTCCGCCACCACTTCCGCGGCGCGCTCGGGGTCCCGGGCGTCGGCGCGGTAGGCCACGCCGCGGCGCCCGGCCGATTCGATGGCCCGGACGACCTCGGCGGCGCCGGACTCGTCGGATGCGTACGTGATCGCCACGTCGTACCCCGCGTCGGCCAGGGCGACCGCGCACGCGGCGCCGATGCCCTTGCTGCCCCCCGTGACGAAGGCGACGGGCACGGGATCAGCGGCTCGCCAGCGCGGCGAGGGCCGGAAGGTCCTCCGGCTCGCCGAAGTGCACGGTCTCCACGTCGCTGTGGATGCGGCGCACGAGACCCGTCAGGACGCGCCGGGGGCCGAACTCGACGAAGCGGTCCGCACCCATCTCGCGCGCTGCGCGCACCGTCTGCGTGAACTTGACCGGCGCCGTCAGCTGCGCGGTCAGGATCGAGCGGATGCGCTCACCGCGCTCGACCGCCACGGACGTCGCCGACAGGAAGGGCAGGGTCGGCGAGGAGACGCGCACGCTCGCCAGCGCGTCGCGCAGGCGATCCGTGGCCGGGGCCATGACCGACGAGTGGAACGCGCCATCGACATCCAGCAGCCGGGCCTTGATGCCGCGGGTCTTGGCGAGGTCCAGCAGGCGCTCCACGGCGCGGCGGCGGCCCGATGCCACCACCTGACCGGGGCAGTTGTAGTTGGCGGGCCACACATCGCCCGCCTCCTCGCAGAGGGCCTCCACGTCGGTGTCGCTGAGGCCCAGCAGAGCGGCCATGCTCCCCGGCACGGCACGGCTGACCTCGGTGGCGGCCTCCGCGCGCTCGCTGACGAGGCGCAGCGCCTCGTCGAAGCGCAGCGAGTCGACGGCGACCAATGCCGAGTACTCGCCGAGGCTGTGGCCCAGCACGACGTCGCCGGCGATCTCGTGCTCCTTCGCGACGCGGTAGGCCGCGAGGGAGAAGGTGAGCATGGCCGGCTGGCATGTCGTGGTGGACATGAGCTCGTCGCTGGGGCCCTCCCAGCAGATGCGCGCGAGGTCGTAGCCGAGGACGTCGTTCGCTTCCTCGAAGGTGCGCCGCGCGACCGGATAGGCCTCGGCCAGGCTCTTGCCCATTCCGACCTGCTGGGCTCCCTGGCCGGGAAACAGGAACGCGATCAGCGGGATGCTCCCGGGCGGGGGTGGGCGGGGTGCGTCAGGTGAAGTCCCATATGTCCTCGGTTCGCTCTCGGTGCGGGCGTGGGACCCACGCCGAGTGCACCTCCGCTGGATGCTAGTTCGCCGCGATGCCCCAGGTCAACTTGGCAGCGGAGCGGCGGGTCGTTGTGCTTGCGTTAAGGGTCGATCGACCGACATCGTCTTTAGGCCGACGTTACGGCGGCGGGCCTAGCCTCGTTCGCGTTCGCAATCGGCTGAAGGAGTGTGCATGAGGTTGAGGACGAGGACGGCATTGCTGGCATCGGCGGGCGTTCTGGCGATCGCCGGCACAGGGGCGGCCATCGGCGTCGCCGCATCGGGCGGCGGCTCGCCGTCGGAGGACTTCGCCGCCGCGCTCAGCGATCGGGTCGGTACCCAGATCAGCGCCGAGCAGATCGAGCAGGCGCGCGAGGACGTCATGCGCGACCGGCTTGAGGAGGCGGTCCAGCAGGGCAGGCTGACCCAGGAGCAGGCCGACGAGCTTCTCGAGCGCAAGCAGGAGCGCCAGGAGCGTCACCAGCAGCGGCACCAGGTCCGCGATGCGACGTCCGCCGCTGTGGCCGACTTCCTGGGCCTCACCGAGGCGGAGATCCGCGATCAGCGCCAGGACGGGAAGTCGCTGGCCCAGATCGCCGAGGACCAGGGCAAGACCCGCGCCGGGCTGCTGGACGTGGTGAAAAAGGCCATCCGCGAGGGCACGCAGGCGGCCGGCGGCGACCCGCTCACCGACGATGAGATCGACCAGCTCGCCGAGCGCATCGTCGATCGTGAGGGGCACCCCGGCGGGCGCGGTTTCCGCGGGGGTCACGGTGGCCCGGGCCTCGGCGGGCCGTTCGGTCCCTAGGCGCGTGGACTCGGGCAGGGGGGTGTCGTGAGGGTCTTGGTCGTCGAGGACGAGCCGGACCTGCGCGACGCCCTCGCCAAGGGCCTCCGGCGCGAGGGCTACGCCGTCGACACCGTCGGCGACGGGCCCTCGGCCGCCGCGCGCGGCACGGCGGTGC
>JARFPS010000294.1 GCA_029288175.1 Miltoncostaea sp.
GCGCTCGCCCGCGACCCCCTCCCACTCGATCTCGCCGGGCGGGAAGTGCACGCCGATGTCGGGCAGGCCGGCGGCGGCCAGCAGCGCGTCGCAGACGGCGTGCGCCACCACGTCGCCGTCGGAGTGGCCCACCAAACCCTCGGGATGCTCCACCGCGATCGTGCCGAGCATCAGGGGCCCCTCGCCGCCGAAGCGGTGCGCGTCGAAGCCGTTTCCCACCCGCGAGCTCATCCCAGCTCCACCTGCTCGGGCACGCGGCCGCGGAAGGTGGTGATGGTGGTGTAGCCCGCGCCCTTCAGCGCCGCGACGGCCGTGGGATAGTCACGCGCCACGTCCTCGGGCGCGTGGGCGTCGCTGGACAGGGTGGCCGGCACCCCGGCGCGGTGGAAGGCCGCGAGCAGGTCGGGATCGGGGTAGAGCTCGCCGATGGGCTTCCTCAGGCCGGCCGACGAGCACTCGATGGCCACGCCGGTCGCCGCGATGGCCTCCACCGCCGCCTGCAGGTCGCCGGCCATCGAGGGGGGCAGCCGCGAGCCGAAGACCTTGGGCAGGTCGGGGTGGGCGAGCACGTCGTACAGGCCCGACTCCGCCGCGGCCACCAGCTCGGCAAGGTAGGCCGACCAGACGCTCTCGGGCGGATGGCGGTCCCACGCCGGGTAGTCGGGATGGTCCACCGCGAGCTCCTCGATCCAGTGCACCGAGCCGAGCACGATGTCGAAGGGGCGGCCCTCGAGGAAGCGCGCGATCTCCTCCTGGCGCTTGGGCAGCCAGTCCATCTCCACGCCCACCAGCACCGGCAGACCCGCCTCGCGCGCGGCCGCCACCCCCTCCACGTAGGCGTCGACGTCCTCCGTGGCCTCTCCCTGCCACCACTCGTTGTCGACCCACTCGCGAGCCTCGCGGAAGCGGTGCACGTGGTCGGTGAGAGCGATCTGCGTGACGGCCCTCGAGCGCGCCCGTTCCACGTAGCGGCCGATCCAGGCCGCGCTCAGGTGGCCGCCGTCGGACTGCCAGCGCGACGCCGCCTCGGAGCGTGGCTCGATGCCGTCGGGCTGGAGGTGGAGGTGGTAGTCGGTCAGCACCCGGCGAGACGCTAGCGCACGCGCTCGTCCGAACGGCCGAGCAGCCACTCGGCGTACTCCAGATCGGTCGGGATCGTGACCTTGGGGTTGGGCGAGGGCGAGTGCACCAGCCGCACCGTGCCACCCACCGCCTCGACCAGGCTCGCGCAGTCGGTGGCGGCATCCAGGCGCCCCTCGCCCACCGCGCGCTCGATGGCCTCGGCCAGGGCGCTCCGCCAGAAGGCCTGGGGCGTCTGCGCGGCCCACATGCCCTCGCGGGCCACGGTGTCGGCGATCTCGAGATCGTCGCCCTGGCGCTTGAGGGTGTCGGACACCGGGGCGGCGGCGATGGCACCGTCGGCCCCGTCGAGCGCCCCGAGCACCGCGGCCACCAGGTCCGGAGTGAGCAGAGGGCGCGCCGCATCGTGCACCAGCACCCGGTCGCACCCCTCGGGCGCCGCGCCCAGGCCGCGCTCCACCGACTCGGCGCGGCTGGCGCCGCCCGTGACGACCACCCCGCCCGCCATGGCCGCGCCGAGACCCGCCTCCGTGTCGCGCGCGTACCCCTCGGGGACCACGATGATGAGGTCGGTCACGTCCTCGGACTCGGCCAGGGCCCGCAGGCTCCAGGCCAGCAGGGGCCGCCCGGCAAGCGGCAGCAGGGCCTTGGGCATGCCCGCGCCCATGCGCACACCCGCACCGGCCGCAAGGAGGATCGCCGCAACGCCCATCGGCGGGACCCTATGCCACGATGGGGTCGTGAGTGTGCACGTGGGCACATCCGGATGGGCCTACAAGGAGTGGAAGCCCAACTTCTACCCCGAGGGCCTGCCCCAGAAGCGCTTCCTGGAGCACTACGGATCGGTCCTGTCGGGCTGCGAGATCAACGCCACCCACTACCGCCTGCAGTCCGAGGAGGCGGTGGAGCGCTGGGCCGACGCCACCCCGCCGGACTTCCGCTTCGCCGCCAAGGCCCACCGACGCCTGACCCACAGCCGCACCCTGCCGCCGACCGACGGCGGCGAGGAGTTCCTGGAGCGCTTCTTGGACTCGCTGACGCCGCTGGGCGCGCGGATGGGCGCGGTGCTGTTCCAGTTCCCGCCCACCCGTGAGCGCGACGACGACGCGCTGGGCGCGATGCTGCAGAGCCTGCCCCGCGGCCTGCCGTTCGCGATGGAGTTCCGCCACCCCTCGTGGGACGACCCGGCCGTGGCCGAGCGCATCGCCGGGGGCGGCGGCACCGTGTGCGTGGGCGAGACGGCCGGCGAGGTGCCCGCGGCGCTGCCCCCGGGCCCGCTGGCCTACGTGCGGCTGCGGGCGGACCGCTACTCGCCCGAGGCGCGCGAGGGCTGGCGCGAGCTGCTGGCCCGCGAGGGTGCCGAGCGACCGGTGTTCGCCTTCGCCAAGCACAAGGACATCCCGGCGGGCGACCCGTTCGGGGGCATCGGGCTGGCGGAGTGGCTCGCCGCACCCGAAGGCGGCACGTCGTGAGGGTCGTCGTGGCCGGCGGGGGCCTGGTGGGGCTCACCCTCGCTCGCCTGCTGCGCGCGCACGACCCGGCCCCGCAGGTGATCGAGCGCATGGCCGCGGGCCAGTACGTGAAGCGCGGCTTCATGCTCGGACAGCAGGGTCACGACGCGCTCGCCGAGCTGGGGCTGCTCGATGCGGTGAGGAGCGCCGGGCGTCCGATCGGGGCCCGGCCCGACGGCTCGGCCGCGGCGATCGCCGTCGAGGTCGGGCGGGTGCTGGCGCTGCTGGCCGAGGGGCTCACGGTCCACCACGAGCACTCCGTGACCGGGCTGCGCGAGGCCGACGGGCGCATCGTGGGCGTCGAGGTCGAGGGGCCGGAGGGCACGCGGACGGTCGACTGCGACCTGGTCGTCGCCTGCGACGGGTTCCGGTCGCGGGTACGGTCGATGGCCGGCCTTCGGGCCGACGTCGCGCCGCTGGCCGAGGGCAAGATCGAGTGGATGAGCCCCATGCCGGTGGAGGCGTCGTTCGGCATGGAATACCTCTCGGACGGGGGTCACATCGGGCTGATCTCATGGCCGGAGGGGTCGTTCGGCTGGCGCACGACGGATCGCGTGGGACGCGAGGCCTGCCTGGCGCCGGGCATCGACGCGCTGAAGGAGTCGTGGAGCCGGCTGCTGCCCGCCACGGCCGCCGGGGTGGCCGGCCTGACGTCGATGGACGACGTCTTCTACAGCGAGCCCGCACTGCTGACCTGCCCGGAGTGGTGGCGGCCGGGGGTGGTGCTGGTCGGCGACGCCGCGCACTTCTTCGGCCCCGAGACCGGCGCCAGCGCCGGCATCGGAATGGCCGACGCCCACGCCCTGGCGCGTGCGATCGCCACGCACCCCGACGACCCCGACGAGGCCTGCCGCGCCTACGAGGCGTGGCGCGGTCCGGCGGTGCGCCCGTACGAGGCGGGCGACCCCTCACGCATGCGCCTGGAGGGGGCGAGCATTCCGCCCGCGGCGCCGGACGAGCGCTGGCCACCCGCGGCGTAGCGGACCGCGAGGGCGACGGCGGTGTCGCCCGCCGCGATGCACGGCTCGATACGAGGCCCCCTTGCTGGGGTTTGTCGCACGCACGGGGTGGCCTGGGCATCACCTTTGAGCCGGGTGCGAGAACCGTCTGAGACAAGGCCCTTGACCTTGGAGTCGACTCCAAGGTCTACCCTTGGTGCATGGACGGATTGAAGGTCTCCCAACTCGGCGCCCGGGCCGGCGTCAGCGCCGACACGGTGCGCTACTACGACCGACTGGGCCTGCTTCCGGCCACCGAGCGCAGCGAGTCGGGCTACCGCCTGTACGACGAGCGCGCGGTGGCGCGGCTCCGGCAGATCCGCCAGGCGCAGGCGATGGGCCTTCGGCTGTCGCAGATCGCCGAGCTGATGCGCACGCTCGACGGCGGCGAGTGCCCGTGCGAGGAGACTGTGGAGGCCATGTCCGAGCGGCGCGCGGAGATCGACGCCGAGATCGCGCGGCTCACCGCGCTGCGGGACCAGCTCGATGCCGCCATCGCGGCGGGCGAGACCGGCGAGTGCTGCGACCCGTGCGAGGACGAGTGCGTGCCCGAGGTCCTACGACCGCGGAAGGAGGTGAACCCATGACGAACCCCACGCTTGGACCGTGCTGCCCCGAGTGCGGCGACGACGGCTGCTGCTGAGGCAGCGGCCGTGACGAGGCGGGCGCCCGGGGCCCGTCACGTCAGGCCTCCTCGGCCACCTCGTCCAGCGCTGCGCACGCGAGGGTCGTGATCGCGTGGCGAGCCGTGTCGCGCGCCCGCCGGTGCGACAGCCGGCACACATCGCGGAGTGTGATGACGGCCTCGGTGCCGACGGCCAGCGCCACCGCGTCGCGCAAGCGGTCGGCGCGCGCGTCTCCCAGCGATGCCCGATGAGGCGCGATCGCCTCCTCGATCAGCGGCATGCGACGTCCGGGACGCTCCGCGCGATCGCCGTCGCCGGACGCCAGCCACTCGTCGGCGAGGAGCCGGGAGATGACGTGCATCGCGACCTCGTCAGCTGCCAGGGGGCCGTTCACCGCCTCCTCGACCGCCAGCAGCCTGTCGACCAAGTCGCCACCCCCGCCGTCGAAGAGCTCGCCGGGGGAGACGATCGAGCGATCCACCAGGGCGTCTGTCAGGAGGGCGTCGACCGACGGGAAGTACCGGTAGGCCGTGGCGCGCGACACGTCGGCGCGCTCGGCCACCTCCTCCAGCGACGGCCGGCCGCCCTCATCGAGCAGCTCGTTGCCGGCGTCGAGCAATGCCTGCCTGGTTCGGCGGCGCTGCGCGCCGCGGCCGTTGGTGACGTGACCACCGGAGGGTCCGGTGGCCCGTGATCGGCGGGACGCCATCGACGGGGTCAGCCGGTCGGCGCCGGCAGGGCCGGGACCTCCGCCAGCCGCGAGAGGCTCTCGACGGCGACGGCGATCTGCTCATCGCTGACCGACCGCTCGAAGGCACCGGGCTCCTCGGCCGGCACGCCGGCCTCGAAGAAGAACTGCTCGAACCCGCTCGGGTCCCATCCCGTGATGAATCGCGCCCTCTCGGAGCCCTCCATGCGGAACGTGTGCACCACGTCCCCGGGCACCACGAAGTACTCGCCGGCCGACACCTCGGTCCACTCCTCGCCGGCCATGATCTCGAGCGACCCCTCGATGACGTAGAAGTACTCGGCCGCGCCGGGATGCAGGTGGGGCGGAGGGCCGGGCACGCCCGGGGAGAGAACGACGTCCACGGCGGCCACCCTGCCGCCGACGGTGATGGGCGTTACCTGGTGGCCGATCACCCACAGCTTCGTCACTCCGTTCTCAACCATCGCGACCCTCCTTGTGAGACCTGCGTCTCATTGTCAGATGTGAGTACCTTAATGAGACGTTCGTCTCACGTCAAGCGGCCTCCGGCACGTTCCCCGAACAGCGGTCGGGGTGGCGGGAACGAGTCGGGTCCGCAGCCGCGGGTGGTGGACGCCAGAGCGACCGAGTCCCGGGGCGGCGGCTTTGCCGGAGCCGAGCGGCCTCAGCACGACGTTTCCGCGCGAAGCGTTCTCCGCACCGTCGTGCTCCGTGGTTCAGGAGGAGTCCGGATCGGCGAGGCGGGTGAAGACCATCTTGCCGCTGGGGTTCTGCAGCACGCTGGTGACCTCCACGGTGGTGGTGGAGCCCACGTGCTTGCGACCCTTCTCGACCACGATCATCGTGCCGTCGTCGAGGTAGCCCACGCCCTGGTCGAACTCCTTGCCCTCGCGGATGATCTTGACGTCGATCCGCTCGCCGGGCAGCACGGCGGGCTTCAGGGCGTTGGCCAGGTCGTTGACGTTCAGCACGTCGATGCCCTGGATCTCGGCGACCTTGTTCAGGTTGTAGTCGGTGGTGACGATCGCGGCGCCCTCCTCGCGGGCGATGCGGACCAGCTTGCCGTCCACCCCGCCCGGCTCCTCGCCGTCCTCGGCCTGGCGCACGCTGAAACCGCCGTTGGCGAAGGCCTTGAGGTCCGAGACCAGCTCCAGACCGC
This sequence comes from Miltoncostaea sp., assembly GCA_029288175.1. Lineage (GTDB taxonomy): Bacteria > Actinomycetota > Thermoleophilia > Miltoncostaeales > Miltoncostaeaceae > JARFPS01. The sequence goes on from JARFPS010000294.1 coordinate 6,084, forward strand.
GGCGGCCGCGGGCGCGCTTCTGCGGGTCGGAGCTGTCGGCGATCGTCTGGAGCTCGTCCAGCACGAAACTGGGCACCACGATGGGCCCGCTGAGGAAACGCGTCTTCATGATGTCGACCAGGCGCCCGTCGATGATGGCGCTGGTGTCGATGAGGCGCGGCGGCGTCTCGTTGCGCCGCGAGCGCATACCGAGCAGGCGCAGGATGTCCACGTGGCGGCGCGCGGCGATGCGGCTGAAGAGGTAGGCCACCAACAGCACCACCGGCACGACCAGGTAGGGGCCGATGATGGGCAGCTGCAGCACGGCCCAGCCGGCCAGCACCGCCGCGACCAGGCCGATGACGAGGCCGAGGGCGCCCACGGTGAGCTCGGCCGCCGACCGGCGGTCGGCGGCGCGATCGAGCGCGCGCAGGCGGTCGCGCAGGAAGCGCCCGGCAAAGCCACCGACGAGGAAGCCGATCAGCACCCCGGCAGCGGTGATCGCCGCCCACGCGGCGTAGTGCCACGGGTCGGCGATGTGCTCGTCCAGATTGAGGGCGGCCCCGAGCTGGAACGCCCCCAGGCCGGCCAGTACCGCCAAGACGATGCGCGAGGCGATGATCATGCTCGATGGCCTCGCGGCCTAGGCATGCCCGCCCGCCGTGAACGACCGGGGCTCCGGTGCGCTGGCGGGCGAAGGGTCATGCCTGGACTGCCTTTCGTGAACCCGCTCGCACCCGTCCTGACGCGGAAACGAGCGTGTTCGTACAGCTTAGTGCGCTGCTGGCGCTCCTACTTCTTCGCCAGGGCCTCGTCGCCGTCCTTCGCGGATTCGGC
>JARFPS010000016.1 GCA_029288175.1 Miltoncostaea sp.
GAGCCGCAGCACGCCTGGATCGGCATCACGGGCACGTCGCTGACGCCCGACGACGCCGAGGAGCTGGGGGTCCGGGGCCGGCGTGGCGTGGCCGTCATCGACGTCGACGACCGGGGTCCCGCCGACGAGGGCGGCTTCAGAGGCCGCGCATCCGGTGTGGCCGACGACCAGGCACCGCGGGGTTCGGACCTGATCGTCGCGATCGAGGGGCGCAGGATCACCGACATGGCCGACGTCTCGCAGGCCGTGGCGAGCCGGCGGGTGGGTGAGCGGCTCACGTTCGGCCTGCTGCGCGACGGCGAGCCGGTCACCGTGACGCTGACGCTTGCGGATCGACCCGACGACATCGGGGTCGACGGCTGATACTCCGTTCGTGACCGGGGCTCGCGGGCCTAGACTGGCTGCCCGTGCCCTCCCCGCTGCACATACGAGCCGCCGGCGCGGCCGACGCCGAGGCCATCGGCGCCATCTACGACGAGGGCGTCCGCTCCGGGGTGGCCACCTTCGCCTCGGGCCCGCACGACGCCGAGGAGCGCCGCGCGTGGCTCGCGGGCCGACCGGCGCGCGCGCCGGTCTATTGCGGCGAGGCCGACGGTCGGGTGCTGGCCTGGTCGGCGCTGGCGCCGTTCTCGCACCGACCGTGGTACGACGGCGTGGCCGAGTACACGGTCTACGTCTCCTCCGGCGCGCGCGGACGCGGCGTGGGGCTGCGCATGCTGGACCACCTCGTGGCGGCCGCGCCGTCGTTCGGCTATTGGAAGCTGGTGGGCATGATCCTGGGCGCGAACGCCGGGGGGCTCCGGCTTGCCCGCAGCGCCGGCTTCCGCGTCGTGGGCACCCACCGGGCACACGGCCGCGTGGCGGGCGAGTGGCGCGACGTCACCGTGGTGGAGCGACACCTCGATCAGGTGGCCGCGGTCGACGATCACCTGCCATCATGAGGTCTCGACCGTCGGCGCCCCGCCGCCTCGAACCCACGGACCCCCTCGCACGGAGCCTGTGACCGAGACCGACTCACCCCTGTCGCCGCCCGAGCGCCCCGACGCCGAGCTGATGCTCTGGATGTTCGAGACCATGGTGCTCATCCGTCGCTTCGAGGAGCGCGCCGCCGAGGAGTACATGAAGGGCAACATCGGCGGCTTCCTGCACCTGGCCATCGGAGAGGAAGCGGCGGTGGTGGGAAGCATCGCCGCGCTGCGCCCGACCGACCCGATAACCTCGACCTACCGCGAGCACGGCCAGGCGCTCGCCCGGGGCAGCGAGCCCGGTGCGGTCATGGCCGAGCTCTTCGGTCGCAGCACCGGCGTGTGCGGAGGGCTGGGCGGATCCATGCACCTCATGGACGCCGAGCGGCACTTCTACGGTGGCTACGGGATCGTGGGCGGCTCCATCCCGCTGGCGGTGGGCCTGGGCTTCGCCGTCTCGTATCGCGAGGAGGACGGCGTGGCCATGGCGATGTTCGGGGACGGAGCCGTGAACCAGGGCGTGCTGGCCGAGTCGATGAACATGGCCGCGCTCTGGGAGCTCCCCGTCGTGTTCTTCGTGCTCAACAACCACTACGGGATGGGCACGGCCATCGACCGCGCGTCGGCCGAGACCGACCTCTTCAAGCGGGCCGAGGCCTTCGGGATGCCCGCCGAGCAACTGGACGGCATGAACGTGATGGCCGTGTACCGGGGCGTGCTGGAGGCCGCGCGGCGGGCGCGCGAGGAGGGTCAGCCGAGCATGATCGAGGCGCGCGCCTACCGCTACCGCGGCCACTCGATGAGCGACCCCGACACCACCCGGGCCGGCGAGGAGAAGGAGCGCTGGCAGGCGCGCGACCCGCTGGTCACGTTCGAGCGCGTCCTGCTGGGAGAAGGGACCCTGACCGCCGAGAGCGCCGAGGCGATCCGGCGACGGGTCGAGGAGCGCATCGAGGAGGCGGCGCGGTTCGCCTCGCAGAGCCCCGAGGTGCCGGTGGAGCAGCTGGCCCGCCACGTCTACGCGAACCCGTGGAGCGACGACCCCACCGGCAGCGCGGTGGCGCCGCGATGACCACGGAGTCCGCCCCGGCCCCCGGCGCGAGCGCCGCCGAGGAGCCCCGCCCCGTCAGCTACCGCGAGGCCCTGACGCAGGCCATGCGCGAGGAGATGGAGCGCGACCCCGACGTGTTCGTGATCGGCGAGGACGTGGGGCAGTACGAAGGGGCGTTCAAGGTCACCCGCGGCCTGCTGCGCGAGTTCGGAGAGCGTCGTGTCGTCGACACGCCCATCAGCGAGGCCGGCTTCGTCGGCCTCGCCATCGGCGCGGCGATGGCAGGCCTGCGCCCGGTCGTGGAGATCATGACCGTCAACTTCTCGATCGTCGCGATGGACCAGATCGTCAACAACGCCGCCAAGGTGAGGTACATGTTCGGCGGCCAGGTGGCCTGCCCCGTGGTCATCCGCATGCCCGGCGGCGCCGGGCACCAGCTCGCCGCGCAGCACTCTCACTCGCTGGAGGCCTGGTACACCCACGTGCCCGGCCTGAAGGTGGTCGCGCCGGCCACGCCCCTCGACGCCAAGGGCCTGCTGAAGTCGGCCATCCGCGACGACGATCCGGTGATCTTCCTGGAGTCGGAGGGTCTGTACGCGAAGAAGGGGCCGGTCGGGGGCGAGGACGAGCTGGTGCCGCTCGGGCGGGCGGCCGCGCGGCGCGCGGGGTCGGACTGCACCGTCGTGGCCGTCGGTCGGATGGTCTGGATCGCGCTCGCCGCCGCGGAGGAGCTGGCCAAGGAGGGCATCGAATGCGAGGTCATCGATCCGCGCAGCCTCCGCCCGCTCGACATGGACACCCCGGCCGAGAGCGTCAAGCGCACGAACCGCGCGGTCGTCGTCGAAGAGGGGTGGCCCGAGTGCGGGGTGGGGGCCAACCTCGCCGCGCGCATCTACGAGCAGTGCTTCGACTGGCTCGATGCGCCCATCGGACGGGTCAGCGCGGCCGATGTTCCCATGCCCTACGCGAAGAACCTCGAGCGCGCGGCCCTGCCGCAGGCGGCGGATGTGGCCGTCGCCGTGCGGCGCGCGCTGGGGAGGTAGCCCGGTGGCCCTGTTCCAGATGCCGAAGCTGAGCGACACCATGGAGGAGGGCACGATCCTCGCCTGGCTCGTCGCCGAGGGGGAGGACGCCGTCAAGGGTCGACCGCTCGTCGAGATCGAGACCGACAAGGCGACGATGACGGTCGACGCACCCGCCGACGGACCGCTGCGTCGACTGGCCGCCGAGGGCGACGTGCTGCCCGTGGGCGCCGACATCGCGTCCATCGGCGAGGGTGACGCCCCCGTGGTGGACATGCCCGGGGACGTCGACGAGGAGGCGCCCGAGCAGACGAACATCCCGGTCGGCGACGACGGCACGATGAGCATGATCGGGGCCGAGGTCGACCTGTCGGAGACCTACCCCGGCGCGCGCGAGGAGCAGGAGGAGCCCACGCGCGACGCCCCGGCCCCGACTCCGACTCCTGAGCCCGAACCGTCGCCCGAGGCGTCGCCGCCCCCGACCGACCCGTCGGATCGCGTGCGCTCGTCCCCCCTGGCGCGCCGCCTGGCGGCCGAGCTGGGCGTCGACATCGCCGCGGTGAGGGGGACCGGGCCGGACGGCCGGGTCGTGCGCGACGACGTCCGGGCCGCCGCGGACGGCCACGAGGGAGCGATGCGCCCCGCCGCAGAGCCCGCTCCGGCGGCGGACGTGTCGAAGCCCGAAGCAGCTCCCGAGACCCCGCCCCCTCCGGCCGCTCCCCCTGCGCCGGCCCCCGTCGCTCCCGCGGAGCCGCCCCGGGCCGTCGCCGGGACCCGCGAGCCGCTGAGCCGCCTGCAACAGACGGTGGCGCGACGCATGGTGGAGTCCACCCGCGATGCGCCGCACTTCTACCTGCAGCGCGATGTCGACGCCACCGACCTCATCTCGCTGCGGCGCGAGCTGGTGGTGGCGGCGCCCGAGGGCGAGGGCCCCAGCATCAACGACCTGGTGGTCCGCGCGGTGGCCGTGGCGGGCGCGGCCGATCCGCGCGCCCTGCGCCGGTACGACGGCGACGCGCTGGTCGCGGCCGACGGCGTGCATGTGGGCATCGCCGTGGCCGTGGACGACGGCCTGCTCGTTCCGGTCGTGCGCGACGCGGACGCCAAGTCCATCGGGCGCATCGCGGCCGAGACCCGCGACCTGGTGGCGCGGGCCCGGGAGGGAACCCTGACCGCCGCCGAGCTCGAGGGCTCCACGATCTCGATCAGCAATCTGGGGATGTTCGGCATCGACCGCTTCTCGGCGGTGCTCAACCCGCCCGAGCCGGCCATCCTGGCCGTGGGACGGGCCGCGCCGACGCCGGTGGCGCGCGACGGCCAGGTGGTCGTGCGCGACATGATGACGCTCACCATGTCGGTCGATCACCGCGCGCTCTACGGCGCGGACGGAGCCGTGCTGCTGGGGCGGATCGCCGAGGGTCTCGAGCGGCCGCACGCGCTGGTCCTCTGAGCGAGCCCGGGCTGCTCATCCGGACCCGGCGCATCGGGTTCGCCGAGGCGTGGAGCATCCAGCGCGAGCTGGCCGCCCGGCGCGCCGCGGGGGAGATCCCGGACGTGATCTGGCTGCTGGAGCACGACCCCGTCTACACCACCGGCCGGCACGGCCGCCGCGAGGACCTCTACGTCTCCGACGACGCGTTGGCCGAGCTGGGGGCGAGTTTCCACGCGATCGACCGCGGTGGCCAGATGACCTGGCACGGCCCCGGCCAGACGACCGGCTATGTCATCGCGGACCTCCGACCCCACCGGCGCCTGCGCGAGTTCGTCGACGCGCTGATCGAGGGCATGCGCCGCGCGTCGGGCCTGGAGGGGGCCCACGGAGACCCCTCGGCGCTGGGCCTTTACGTCGAGGGCCGCAAGCTGGGGAGCGTGGGCGTGCGGGTCAGCGGGGGCATCACCACGCATGGCCTCGCGTTGAACCGCGCCCCCGACCTGACCTGGTTCCAGCGGATGACCGCCTGCGCGGCGCCCGACGTGGTCGCGACCTCCATCGCCGCAGAGGGGGGCGACCCGGACCGGGCGCGCGTGGAGCGGTCGCTGGCCGAGGGGCTGGCGGACAGGCTGGACCTGGCCGTGGAGGAGGCGGCGCTCGACGACCTGGCGGTGGGCGCCGCTAGTTGAGGAGGCTCTCCCAGGCCACGAGGGCCGCGGCCACCAGCTCATCGTCGGCCGGGTCGGCTCCGGCCTCGCGCACGGCGCGATCGAGCGTGGCGCCGTCCAGCGACAGAGGGTCGGCCTCCGGAAGGGAGGCCCGCAGCGACCAGGCCAGGCGCTCCGCCTCGTCGATCGGCACCGCCGCTCCGCTCAGGCGACGTTGACGAACGCGGCGGCGGCCAGCACGAGGATGATCGCTCCGTAGCCGCTGTAGCCCGAGAGCAGCAGCACCACGCCGAGCGCGGCGAGGAACGCGCCGAGGATGGCCCAGGACACCCTGCCCAGCCCCGTCGCGCCGAGCTCCCACCCGCTCTCGCGCATGCGCCTCGGCTTGCCGTGGTCGGTGCTCACCGCGCGACACGCTAGCGCAGGCGGCCCGGTGCGGCGAGTCGCTGATAGCCTCGCGAACCCGCTGAGAGCCCGAGCAGAAGAGGTCCCCCATGCCCGTCGAGGTCGGTCAGCAAGCCCCCGCGTTCACCCTCCCGTCCCACACCGGCGAGAACGTCTCGCTCGCCGATTTCCGGGGCGAGAAGAACGTCGTGCTGGTCTTCTTCCCCGCGGCCTTCAGCGGCATCTGCACCAAGCAGTTCAGCGAGATCGGCGCCGCCGAGGCGCGCTACGCGGGTGAGGACGCGCAGGTGCTGGGCATCTCGGTGGACAACCACAACTCGCTGCGGGCCTGGGCGGAGACCCTCGGGCTCGGCGACACCCTGTTGCTCTCCGACTTCCACCCCAAGGGCGCGGTCGCGACGGAGTACGGCGCGCACTTCGAGAAGGCCGGCATGAACACGCGCGCGAGCTTCGTCATCGACCGCGAGGGGATCGTCCGCTACGCCGAGATCGGGGAGAACCCTGGCCACTGGATCGAGCAGGAGGCCTACTTCTCGCAGGGGCTGCCCGCCTGCTCGGTCTGAGCCCCCCTCAGCCGGACCCGCCGGTGGCCAGCTGGCCGCACGCCGCGGCCACATCGGCCCCGCGCGAGCGCCGCAGGGAGGCCTCGATCCCGGATCGCGCCAGCGCCCGCTGAAACGCCTCCCGCCGCTCGGGCGGGCTCGCGCGGTACGGGCCCGCAGTGGGGTTGTACTCGATCAGGTTCACGTGGAAGCGCCCGTCGCGCAGCAGCGTGGCCAGGCGGCGGGCGTCGGCAGGGGCGTCGTTGACGCGGTCGAGCAGCAGGTACTCGATGAAGACGCGCCGGCCGGTGGTGTCGCAGTAACGCCGGCACTCGGCGAGCAGGTTGGCGATCGGATAGCGCAGGTTGATCGGCATCAGCTCCGAGCGGGTGTCGTCGTCGGCCGCATGGAGCGAGATCGCCAGACGCGCGGGCACCTCCTCGGCGCTCATGCGGGTGATGCCGGGCACCCATCCCACCGTCGAGACGGCGATCTTGCGCGCCGACAGGCCCAGCCCCTCGGGTGCGTGGATGGCCCGCACCGCGGGAAGCACCGCGTCGAGGTTCTGGAGGGGCTCGCCCATGCCCATGAAGACCACATTGGTGAGCCGCGCGGCGGCCTCGGCGGCGGCCCGCGTCGCCAGCAGCGCCTGGTCCACGATCTCGTCGGACGACAGGTCCCGGCCCGGACCCATCGCGCCGGTCGCGCAGAAGCGGCAGGCCAGCGCGCACCCGGCCTGGCTGGACAGGCACGCCGTGCGGCGGCCCGCCGCATGGGCGATCAGCACCAGCTCCACCGCGACGCCGTCGGGCGCGCGCAGGAGCCACTTGCGTGTGCCGTCGGCGGAGACGGCCTCGCGCTCGGGGGTCATCGACCAGAAGGGGAGGCGCTCCGAGAGCTGCGCGCGCAGCGTTGCGGGAAGCGTGGACACCTCGTCGAAGCCCTCGGCGCCCGCGCGCTTGGCCTCGGTCACCTGACGGTGCCGGTAGCCGGGCTGTCCGAGCTCCGCGAGGGTCGCGGCGAGCGAGGGCTCCGCGCTCATCGGATGAGGGCCTCGGCCAGGCGCCGCAGCTCGTCGGGGATGTCTCCGCCGGGCTGGACCGCCAGCTCGTCGACGCCGGCGCGGACCAGCTCGTCGGCGCGGGCCCGGAGCTCGTCCGCCGTTCCGCAGAACGAGAAGCGGCGCACGTAGTCCTCGCGGATCCGGGCGCGGTCCTCGGGCAGCACGACCTCGACCAGGTGGCCGCGGTGCAGCTCGAGGTGCGCCCGGTCCGGGGGCAGGCGATCCCGCACCGCCGCCACGTACGCCTCCACGTCGGCGCGCAGCTCCGGGTCGAGCCCGTCCATGCGCCACGGCTGCTCGGCGAACTGGTGCAGCGCCACCGCCACGACGGGGCCCACGGCGCGCGCGAGTCGGGGGCTGTCCAGGGGTTCGCCGTCCTCGGCCACGGCGCCGACCGCATGGACCATCAGCGGGATGTCCGGACCCACGCCCTCCCGAACCAGGTGCAGGCCACCGGGGTAGAAGATGCCGGTGATCGCGCCGTCGGCGGCCCGGCGGGCCACGGCCTGGGCGCGTACGCCGCGCACCGCGATCCACATCGGCGGCGGCGGGCCCGCGCCCTCTGCGCCGGTGACCGGGATGGGCTCGATCAGCGCCTCGCCCTCCACGTGCGGCACGGCGTCGCCCGCCAGCAGCCGGCGGATGTCGGTGACCTCGCCCTCGAGGCGCGCCAGGCGCGCGGGCGGCAGACCGAGGGTGAAGCGACCCGTGAACCCGGCTCCCATCGCACCCATCACGCGACCCGGCGCCAACGCCGACAGCGAGCGTAGGGCCGCGGCCGTCGCCACCGGGGTGCGCAGCCCCGGCACCATCACCCCCACCCCCAGGCCGATGCGCCGGGTGCGCTCGGCCGCCCCGGCCAGGGTGACAAAGGGATCGCTGAACAGCAGCGGGGAGTCGTAGCACCAGGCGGAGGCGAAGCCGAGCTCCTCGGCGAGGCTGATGTGCTCCGGCGTCTCGCGCACGGGCGCGAAGAACGCGCTGATGCGCAATCCGCTCACGCGGCCACCTGCCGGATGGTCGTCACGTGCTCGGGGTGCGGGATGACGCGCGTGAAGCGGCGGGCGCCGACGAGCACCACGAAGGCGGCCAGCGTGAGCGAGGCCAACGAGAACACCCCGAGCGCGGCGGTGAGACCGATGACCTGCGAGAGGTAGCCGAGCGCCACCGTGGGAAGCGTGCCCGCGTACGCGCACATGTAGAGGGTCGAGATGAGCTTGCCCCGTTCGGCGAGCGGGACCGAGATTCCGGCGATGGTGGTCGCCCCCTGGATGATGAGGCCGTTGATGAACCCGATGATCGCAGCTGCGAGGATCACGAGCAGGGCCGTGTCTCCCAGTGCGGCGCCCACGACCAGCAGCGTGGCCGCGGAGGACCCGAGAACGCCCACGATGACCGCGCGGCGGGGTTCCAGGCTCCGGAACACCAGCGGGGTGAGGGCGCCCATCCCGAGGATGAGGAAGCCGACCAATCCGATCACCGCGATGTCGGTGACGCCGAGGGTGTCGACCATGTAGAGCGGCACGATCGACAGCAGCGTCGCGTCCATGAAGCTCATCAGGAAAGCCGCGGGCGCGAGGAAGGTGGCGAACGCCGCCATCTGACCCTCCGGGACCCCGACGCGGATGCGCCAGATCGAACCGGTGGGCCGGTCCTCTCCGCGCCGAAGCGTCTCGGGCGTGATGATGATGGCCGCGACCGCGATCAGCATCAGGAGCGCGTGCGCCTGGAAGGGTGCGTGGATCGGATCGTCGGCGTACTGGGCCACGAGCCCGCCAAGGCCGGGCCCCAGCCCGAACCCGAGCCGGAAGCCGATACCGGCCAGAGCCGCCGCGGTGGCGCGCCCCTCCGGCTTGGCGTGGTCGACGAGGAACGCCG
>JARFPS010000053.1 GCA_029288175.1 Miltoncostaea sp.
ACGCGCGGGCCGGCGCGCTGGGCGGGGGCGACGGATCGGGCGAGGCGGCCTCGCGTCCGTTCGACGCCGGCCGCGACGGCTTCGTCATCGCCGAGGGCGCCGGGGTTCTGGTCATCGAGGAGCGCGAGCATGCTCGCGCGCGCGGCGCCCACATCTACGCCGAGATCGCCGGCTACGGCAGTTCGTGCGATGCGGCCCACCTGACCGACCCCGACGCGACCGGCGAGGGCCCCGCGTCGGCCATCGGCATCGCGCTGGCCGACGCGGGGCTGTCGCCGTCCGACATCGGCTACGTCAACGCGCACGCCACCTCGACGCCGGCCGGCGACCTGGCCGAGGCCCGGGCCATCAGAGCCGCCGGGCTGGGCGACGCCGCCGTCTCGTCGACCAAGGGCTCGACGGGGCACACACTGGGTGGCGCCGGGGGCATCGAGGCGGCCGTGGCCGCCCTGGCGGTCGACGCGGGCGTCCTGCCGCCCACCGCGGGGCTCGTCGACCCCGACCCCGAGATCGATCTGGACCTGCCGACCGAGGCCCGAGAGGCCGTCCTGGCGGCGGCGGTCTCGAACTCGTTCGGCTTCGGCGGGCACAACGCCAGCCTGGTGCTGATCGCCCACCACGAGGGGTGAACGGGCCGCGCCCGCCGGAGACGGGGGGCGGGGGAGCACGCGCGGCAGGATTCGAACCTGCGACCTTCGGCTCCGGAGGCCGACGCTCTATCCAGCTGAGCTACGCGCGCGGGTCCCTGCCAGTGTAGCCCAGGCCTCCGCCGTGGAGGCCTCTCGCTAGGCTCGGCGCGTGGACCTGTTCCTCACCTTCCTCGGCACGGCGGCCTCCGTGCCGACCGCTGCGCGCGGCCTGTCGGCCACTCTGCTCACGCGTGGGGGCGACCGGATCCTGGTCGACTGCGGCGAGGGGACGCAGCGGCAGCTGCTGCGCTCGCGGCAGGGGCTGATCGACCTCGACGTCGTCCTTCTGACCCACCTGCACGGCGATCACTACCTCGGCCTGCCGGGGCTCCTGAAGACCTTCGCCCTGCGTGGGCGGGGGCGACCTCTGCCGCTGGTGGGGCCCAAGGGTCTGTCGCGGCTCATGCGGACCCTCGAGCCGGTGATCGGGCGGCTGTCGTTCCCCGTCGAGGTGGTCGAGTCGGACGGCGGTGCGGTGTGCGAGCTGGAGGGGGCCGCGATCGAGGCGTTCCCCACGCGCCACTCGGTGGTCTCGATCGGCTACTCGCTGGTGGAGGAGGATCGGCCGGGCAGCTTCGACGTGGCGGCGGCCCAGCGCCTGGGCGTGCCGTCCGGGCCTCTCTTCGGCCGTCTGCAGCGCGGCGTGGAGGTGCTGCTGGACGACGGGACGACGGTCCGGCCCGAGCAGGTGCTGGGCGACGCCCGTCGGGGGCGGCGAGTGGTCATGACCGGCGACACCGGACCGTGCCAGACGACGCTCGACGCCGCCTGGGGCGCCACCGTGCTGGTGCACGAAGCCACCTTCAGCGAGGAGGACCGCGACCGCGCGCGCGAGACCGACCACTCCACGGCGGCCGAGGCGGCCGCGCTCGCCGAGGAGGCCGGCGTGACGCTGCTGGCGCTGACGCATCTGGGCGCACGGGCCATGCCGCGCGAGATACGGCGCGAGGCGGAGGAGGTCTTCCGCCGGACGGTGGTGGTTCCGCGCGACTTCGACCGCATCGAGGTACCCAACCCGGAGCGCGGCGCTCCGGTGGTCCACCGGTGGCGAGGCCCCGAGGGGAGGGCCGCCGAGGGCGGTGGTACGCTGCCGGGGCACGGCCTTTAAGACCGGTCCCGTGAGGCCGGAAAGGAGCGCACGATGACCTTTCGCCTGCCCGACGTCCGCCCACGGCGCAACGCGGGCTAGCGCGGTGGCCGGCAGGGTTCTGGTCGACGCCGACCAGGTCCGTCGCACCGTGGCCCGCATCGCCCACGAGATCGTGGAGCAGCACGCCGACCTGGGTGAGCTGGCCCTGGTGGGCATCCACACCCGTGGGGTTCCGCTGGCATCGCGCCTGAGCGAGCGGATCGAGAGCTTCGGCGGCACGGCGCCCGCCCTGGGCAGCGTGGACATCGCTCTGTATCGGGACGACCTCGGCGACCCCGGGCGCGACGCGAGCCCGGTTGTGCACGACACGCGGCTGGATTTCCCCATCGCCGAGCGCAAGGTGATCCTGGTCGACGACGTCCTGTTCACGGGGCGGACCATCCGCGCCGCCATCGAGGCGCTTCTGGACTACGGGAGGCCGCCGCTGGTGCAGCTGGCGGTGCTGGTCGACCGGGGGCACCGCGAGCTGCCCATCCGGCCCGACTACGTCGGGCGCAACCTGCCCACGGCCGCCCGCGAGCGGGTGTCGGTGCGGCTGAGCGAGATCGACGGGGTCGACGAGATCGTGCTTCACGACGACGAGGAGGTGGGGTGATGGGCCGATCGCTGTTGGCCATCACGGACATGGACCGGGCGGAGGCCTCGCGGATGCTCCGCGTGGCGAACCGCTTCAGCGAGGTGATGGACCGGGAGATCAAGAAGGTGCCGACCCTGAGGGGGCGGACGATCATCAACCTGTTCCTCGAGCCGTCGACCCGGACCTCGACCTCGTTCGAGCTGGCCGGGAAGCGCCTCTCGGCCGACGTCATCAACGTCAAGGGCTCCGGCTCGAGCATCTCCAAGGGCGAAAGCCTGTCTCTTATACACATCTCCGAGCCCACG
>JARFPS010000025.1 GCA_029288175.1 Miltoncostaea sp.
GTGCTGCCGGTCGCCGGCCAGGCGCTGAGCCATCCGCCGGGCCTGAAAGCGGGTGGTCTCGGGCAGGAGCACCACGAAGCAACGGTTCTCGGGCGAGACCGCGACCATGTCGTACGCCCGAGTCCTCGGGCCGTCCGGCGACACGGCCTCGATGGGGACCGACAGCATGGCCACAGGGCGGTCGAGGCGCCTCGCGCGCTCGATCTCGGCCTCCATCATTGGCGCGAGCTCGCCCACCAGGGGCGTCGGCTCGCCGGCATCGCCCACCGAGGACCTCACCGCTCTGGGGCCCCCGCGGGGTGGGGACGCAGTCCGACGCGGTGTTCGGGGTAGCCCGCGAGGAAGCCCGGGTTGAGGCAACCGGAGACGTCCCGGTGGGCGAAGGTGCGGTCGACCGCGCTGCGGCAGACCGGGAGCGGCGTGCGCTGGGCCTTGAGTCCTCCGAAACCGGGCGCCACCCGCTCCGCGTCCTCGAGCAGCTGCACGTCGATCTCGGGGCCGAAGATCTTCTCGAGGCAGCCCACGATGCGGCGCCACTCGCTCTCGTTCGCGTAGAGGCGGTCGCAGCCGCTTTCGAGGCATCCGACCGGGTAGACCACCCGGTCGCAGGTGACCGGGCACCGGCGGCAGGAGCTCTCCGGACCGTCCGCTCGCCCGCTCATCGGGGGGCCCGTCGTGTGGATGTCATCGCCATGCCGACGCGTATTGAAGACGCGAAGGGCGACCGCGGTCAAGCGCTCCCCGCTCCGGGACGCTCAGGACGCGATGCAGCGCTCGCCGAAGAGCGTCTTCAGTGACGCTTTGAGGCTGGTGGCGCGTGGGTCGACGGTGAAATCGTCGCCCAGAACGAGCCGCCGGTGACCGTCCGACGTGACCACGTCGAGCACCACCGGGGCGTCGCCTCGATGATCCGTGATGAGGCGGCGCAGCTGATCGAGGTGGTCGGCGCTGGCCGAAGCCGCGTCGATGCTCAGTCGCAGCCGCTCCTCCTCGGCGTTGGGATCGACGTGAAGGCCGGCCATGCGCTGGGCCACCAGCTTCGTCTCGCCCTCGCCCTTCTGATCGACGCGACCGGTGATGGTCACGATGGCGTCCGGCTCGATCAGCTCGCGGAACTCGTTGAGCACGGCGGGAACGACCACGACCTCCACCGATCCGATGCGGTCGCTGAGCGTGATGAACATCATCGGCTCACCGCGGCGCGTGGTGACGCCCTTCGTGGCGGTGATCAGGCCGCCCACCGTCAGCGACTCCCCGTCGGGACGGCCCGACAGCGCGGCGAGGTCGCAGGTCACCGCCCGCGCGAGCTGGCGTCGGCAGCCGTCGAGCGGGTGACTGGTGACGTACCAGCCCAGCGCGTCGCGCTCACCGGACAGCAATTCATCGCGCGGCATCTCCTCGGCGTCGATAGGCCGGTCGAAGTTGACCGGCGCGGCGCTCGGACCGGGGTCCGCGAGCGATCCGAACAGGGACTCCTGCCCGGACTCGGCATCGGCGCGCTGCCGCGCCGCCTGGCTCATGGCCGCCGGCAGCGCGTCGAGCATGCCGCGACGCGACGCCCCCGTCGCGTCGAGGGCGCCCGCGCGGACGAGGCTCTCGAGGGCCTTCTTGTTGACCTGCCCCCCGTCGACCCGCCGGCAGAAGTCCCACAGCGACTCGAACGGCCCGTCCTCATCGCGCGCCGCGATGATCGTGGCCACGGCGTTCTCGCCCACGCCCTTCACCGCGGTCAGGCCGAAGCGGATCTCGCCGGTCGGGACGACCGCGAACCCGGCGGCGCTCTCGTTGACGCACGGGGGAAGCACCTCGATGCCCATGTCCTCGGCCGCCGAGGCGTAGAACGGAACGCGGTCCTTGGTGTCCATGACCGAGCTGAGCAGCGAGGCCATGTACTGGGCCGGGTACTTCGCCTTGAGGTAGGCGGTCCGGTAGGCGAGCAGCGCGTAGCAGGCCGCGTGACTCTTGTTGAACGAGTAGTCCCCGGCGCGCTCGCACAGGTCCCACAGCGACCGGGCGACGTCCGTCGCCGTGCCGCTGGCCACGCACCCCTCGATGAACTCGTCTTTCAGCGAGGCCATCAGGTCCTTGTCCTTCTTCCCCACGGCCTTGCGCAGATCGTCCGCGCGGGCGGGCGAGAAGCCGGCGAGGCCCCGCGCCATCGCCATCAACTGCTCCTGGTAGACGGCCACCCCGTAGGTGGGCCCGGTGATGGGCTCCAGGCGCGGATCGTCGAAGGTCACCCGGCTGGGATCGCGCTTGTTCTTGGCATAGGTGCTGATGAACGCCATCGGCCCGGGTCGGTAGAGCGCGACGAGCGCGATGAGGTCGGCGAACTCGGTGGGCCCCACCTCCCTCAGCGCCTCGCGCATTCCGCTCGACTCGAACTGGAAGACCCCGATGCCCTCCCCGCGGGCGAGCATGGCGTAGGTGTCCTCGTCGTCGAGGGGCGCCGCCTCGATGTCGATCTCCTCGCCCAGGCCCTCGCGGATGAGCCTGACGCACCCGTCGATGACGTCGAGGTTGCGCAGACCCAGGAAGTCCATCTTCAGGAGCCCGAGTGCCTCCACGTCGTGGTCCGGCACCTGGGTGACGACGTTGCCGTCGTCGTCGAGCCGGACCGGCAGGTAGTCGGTGACGTCGCCGGGCGCGATGACCACGCCGGCGGCGTGCACGCCCTCGTTGCGCACAAGCCCCTCGAGCGGCTTGGCGGTGTCGATGATCTCGCGCGTCGCCGGGTCGGCGTCGTAGGCCTGCTGCAGATCGGAGCCCGCGCCCATGGCGTCGGCCAGCTTGATTCCGATGGGGCGCTCGGGGACCAGCTTGGCGATGCGGTCGACCTGCCCGTAGGAGTGGCCCAGGACGCGCCCGGAGTCGCGGACCACCGCCCGCGCGAGCAGCTTGCCGAAGGTGCCGATGCGGGCCACGGCGTTGCTGCCGTACTTCTCGGTGACGTACCGCACCACACGGTCGCGCCCGCCCACCGAGAAGTCCATGTCGATGTCGGGCATGGACTTGCGGCCCGGGTTGAGGAAGCGCTCGAACAGCAGATCGTGCTCGAGCGGGTCGACGTCGACGATGCGCAGCGAGAACGCGACGAGCGACCCGGCGGCGGACCCGCGGCCGGGGCCGACCGAGACCCCGTTGTCGCGCGCCCAGCGCACGTAGTCCCACACGATCAGGAAGTAGCTGCTGAAACCCATCTCCTCGATGACGCCGAGCTCGAAGCGCAGCCGCTCCTCGGCCTCGGCCGGCCATGAGTCGCCGTAGCGCATCGAGAGCCCCTCACGACAGAGCTGCTCGAGATAGGCGCTGTCGGTCTTGCCCTCCGGCACGGGGAAGCGCGGCAGCTGGAACTCCCCCAACGGGAGGTCGAGCTCGGCGCATCGACCGGCGATCTCGGTGGAGCGCTCGATGGCGTCGGTGAAGTCGGGCAGCGCGCGACTCATCTCGGCGCCGGTCTTGAGGAAGAACTGGTCGGTGTCGAACTTGAAACGGTTCGGGTTGCTCAGCAGGTCGCGCGTCTGGATGGCCAGCAGTGCCTCATGGGCCCGGGCATCGTGCTGGCAGACGTAGTGCGCGTCGCACGTGGCGACGGTGGGCTGACCGCTCTCGGCGGCGAGCTTCGCGAGCTGTTTGTTGATGCCGGGCTGCATCGGCAGGCCGGAGTCCTGGATCTCGACGTAGACGTCGTCGGCCCCGTAGATCTGGACGAGCGTGTCGAGCTCGCCACGGGCCGCGGGGTAGTCGTCTCTCTCGATGTGGCCGCAGATGGTGCCCGAGAGGCATCCCGACAGCGCGATGACACCGGCGGAGTGGCGCTCCATGAGCTCGTGGTCGACCCTGGGCTTTCGGTGATAGCCCTCGAGGTACCCCGACGAACAGAGCTTGATGAGGTTGAAATAGCCCTCGGTGCTGCGCGCCAGCAACGTGAGGTGAGCGCGCTTCTCCTTGGACGGCCGCTCGCGGTGGTCGGGCACCACGTACGCCTCGAGACCGACGATCGGGGTGACGTCGCGCTTGCGGGCCTCGCGGTAGAGCTCGACGGCTCCGCTCATGACGCCGTGGTCGGTCAGGGCGACGGCCCCCTGGCCCATCTCCTGCACGCGATCGAGCAGGCGGCCGATCTTGCACGCCCCGTCCAGGATCGAGTAGTCGCTGTGGACGTGCAGGTGTGCGAAACGCGGCTCGGCCATCACCCGCAGGCTAGCCATCGCGCCGGACCGCAGACAAGGCGTCACAGCCGCCCCGGCCCGAGCGGTTCTGATCGATTGCGCGCACCGCGCGTACATCCCCTCGAACCTCCTTCCCTGCGGATCGGAGCCCGACTGCGCTAGCGTCGCCCACCGTGAAGCGAATGGCTCTCGCCGCGGCCGTGCCCGCCGCCCTCGCCGTCGCCCTCGGCGCGAGCGCCCCGGCCGCCGATTCGGCCGTGAAGAGGGTGGGCGACGGACGCGGCAACACGATCACCTTCGACGTCGATCCGCGTGCCGATGGCGTCAAGGTCCAGGACTACGCGCGCATCCTGCGGAACGCCCTTCACGGGCGCGAGATCCGCACGGCGCGCATCCGCATCGTGCCCCCCTCCCTCGTCGGGCAGATCTGCGGCTCGCCGCAAGCCGCGGCGTGCTACGGCGGCAGCCGCGGCCGGGGCACCATCGTCGTCCCCGCCGGCACCGGCTCCGCGGTGCGCCACAGCCTGCTCCACGAGTACGCCCACCACATCGACGCCTCGGTGGGCCGCGGCGGCAACGGCACGCCACGATGGTTCTCGGCACGGCGGATGAGCCGCCTGCTCGGCCAGGGCCAGGTGGCGTACTCCTACGTCCGCGGATGGAGCCGGTCGGTCGGCGAGATCTACGCCGAGGACTACGTGCAGGCCCACGTCCGCGCGCGCTATGGGATCCCGTGGCTCTCGCGCCCCTCGAACGCCGTCATCCGGGCCATTCGGCACGACATCACCGGAAGCCCCAACGGAAGCCCGCCCGTCGCGGGCGATCCGGACGCGCCGAACGTGGGCCCCACGTCCAATCGCGCCCGCGTCAGCTTCCCCGCCCGGGGGCGCATCGCGCCGGGTCGCACCGAGTCCATCCCCTTCGGCCTCCTCGGCCCTCGACGCACGGTGGACTTCGAGGCCGACCTGACCGGCATCGGGGCCCCGGCCGCCGTGCGCTCGGCACTGATCTGCGACGGGCGACGCATCACCGGCGCCTGGGGCGGCGAGGACAAGGACCCGAAGATCAAGCGCCGGCGACTCGGGCCGGCCGACTGCCGGATCACCCTCACCAACGTGGGCGAGGGCACCGTGGGCTACGAGGCCGAGCTGACGCTCACGCGCCCGCGCTCGGGCTGAGACGCGCTAGTCCTCCGTCGGCGCGGCGCCGGCGAGCAGCACACCCCAGTCGCCGCCGATGGCGAGCAGATCACCGTCGGGCGACCAGGCGGCCGCCATGGCGCCCCGGATCCAGCGGACCACCGCGCGGTCCGAGGCGCGCCGCACCACCAGCGCGGCCGCGCGGGTGCCCTCGAGCACGCTGACGGCCTCGAGCGCACCGTCGGGGCTCGTGGCGACGCCGGGGACGTCGGAGGCGACATCCTGCGGCGCAACCGGCGCCGGCAGCTCGGCCGCGGGGTCGGTCTCCGGACGCTCCTCCCCGGTCGGTGCCAGGTCGGGGATCGACCACGTCCGACGCACCGCGGGACTGACGCCGACCAACGTGTCCTGGTCGGCGAAGCTGAGCCCGTGGGCGGGCTCGCGGGCGGCCGCCACGATGCGGATGGCCCCCGCGCCGAGCGTGTCGAGCCCCTCATCCAGGCCGGGCAGCGCCACGTCGATGCGCGGCGGCTGAGCGAGCATCAGGCCGCGCGGGGGCTCGGCATAGCGGCGCCCCGGGCGCCCCCCCCGGCTGCGCACGAGCTGGGTGACGACGCTCCAGGGTCCGGGGTCGTCCGCGATGAACGGGGGTGGATCCAGCGGTCGGGTGCTCATTCTTCCTCCTCGACGGTCTTCAGCCAGACGGCCCCCCAGTCGCCGCAGAGGGCGACGCCCGCGCCATCGGGCGAGGGGCTGATACCACGAGCGCCCTCGACGCGACGGACCCAGGCGCCGTCGGAGGCACGAAGCAGCGCGGCGACCGGGGAATCCTCCCCGCCGCCCGCCAGAGCGACCGTCTCGCCGTCCGCGCTCAGCGCGAGGCCGCGCGGCTCCGCCAGGGGGGCCCGCCAGGCCGCGAGTCGCTCCCCTTCGGCACTCCAGAGCGAGATGGCGCCGTCCTCGTGCAGGGCGGCCGCGCGGGGCGCGGAGGCCGCCCCCGCGAGCGCGACCACCGGCGATCCCTCGGAGGGCTCCACGCCGACCGGGCCAACCGCCGCACCGCGCGCCAGGACAAGGACCTCGCCCGCGAAACACAGCGCATCCGCCTCCACCTCGTGCTCGGCATCCTCGACGCCCTCGGGCAACGCCACCTCGGTGATGCGGCCGCCGGCGCCGACCGCCAGCCGCCGGGCGTCGCCGCGCAGGGCGACCGGCCCCCCACCCAGCTCGGCGGCGATGTCGCCGAGGCTCGGCAGCACCACCGCGCGCCAGCCGTCGTCGGCCTCGAGCAATGCCGCGTTCGACAAGACGGCGCCGACCGCCCGCGCCAGGCCGGGCGGGCGACGGTCGTGCACCGGCTCGACGCCCGGAAGGCGAAAGGTGTGTGCCACGCCGGGACTGCTCCCGACCGCGAGCTGACCGCCCGCGACGACCGCGATCTCGTGAAGCGGGATCGGCGCACCGTGGACGAGGCTCAGATCGGAGCCCGGGGCGGTCTCGCCGTCGGGCGCCGAGGCGGGAGACAGGGCCAGGCCGCGGGGGCTCCCCTCGACGCGCGCGAACGCGGGGACCCGCCCGACATCGAGGCGCAGCCCCGGAGGCGCGCCTCGCCTCATCCGCCCCTCCGGCCCTCGGACACCCGGTAGGCCATGCGGCTCTGGAGGCTGAACAACTCGATGAAGCCCGGCGAGCTGTTCTGCGAGAACGAGGCGTCGGCGTCGAACGTGGCCAGCGAGCGGTCGTAGATCGCGCGCGGGGAGGTGCGCGTGGTCACCGTGGCCGAGCCCTTGTAGAGCCGCACGCCGACCTCGCCCTCGACCCGCTCGCTGACCGCCGCCATGAACGCGTTGAGGTCGGCCAGCAGGGGCTCGTACCACAGCCCCTCGTAGACGAGCTGCGCCCACAGCCGGTCGAGCTCCGGCTTGGCGTGGTTCTCGCGGCCGGTGCACACGAGTTTCTCGAGCTCGCGGTGGGCCGTGAGGATGACCTCGGCGGCCGGCACCTCGTAGATGTCGCGCACCTTGAGGCCCACCACCCGGTCCTCGATGTGGTCGACGATGCCGACGCCGTTGCGGCAGGCGATCTCGGCCACGCGCCGGATGAGCTCCACCAGCGGCAACTCCTCGCCGTCGAGCGACACGGGCAGCCCCTCGCGGAAACCGATGGTGATGTCGGCGGGCTCGTCCGGCGCCCTGGTGGGCGGCGTGACCAGCTGGAACACGTCCTCGGGCGGCGGCGCCGCCAGGTCCTCGATGGTGCCCCCCTCGCTGGAGCGACCCCAGAGGTTGTCGTCGATGCTGTAGGGCTTGGCCGCGGTGCTCGCCACCGGGATGCCGTGCTCCGCGGCGTAGGCGATCTCCTCGTCCCGGCCCATCTGCCACTCGCGCACCGGTGCGATGATCTTCAGGTCCGGCGCCAGGGTGGCGACGGTGGCGTCGATGCGCACCTGGTCGTTGCCCTTGCCCGTGCACCCGTGGGCGATGGTGTCCGCGTCGTGCTCACGCGCCACCTCGGTGGCGATCTTCGCCAGCAGCGGGCGGCCGAGGGCCGTGAAGGGCGGGTAGCCGCCCTGATACTTGGCGTTGGCGCGGATGGAGGGCGCCACGTAGTCGCGCGCGAACTCGTCCTTGGCGTCGACGACCAGGCTGGCCACGGCGCCGAGCGAGATCGCCTTCTCGCGGATGGCCTCGAAGTCGTCCTCGGGCTGCCCCAGGTCGATGCACAGCGCCACCACCTCGGCGTCGTATTCGTCCTGGATCCACTTCAGCATCACCGACGTGTCCAGGCCGCCGCTGTAGAGAAGAACGCAGCGATGCACCTCGTGCGGCTGGGCCAGATAGCTCGGCCCGAGGGCGGCTGCGGATTCGGATGACACTCGAAACCTCCGTCGACGGCGAACCGCGGAATCATAGTGCTCCGCGGCGGTCCGCGACCCGCAGGTGAATGTCGCGGCCGCCCCGGCCGATACCTCGGGGAGCACCCACGCCACGCTCCATGACCGCCCGACCATCCCACACCGAGCTGCTGTTGCCCGCCGATCTCGCGGCGATCGGCGCGACGCGCTCTGTGCTCAGCGAGTTGCTGAGCAGCCGGGGGTGGGACGACGACCGCCTCGAGGATGCCG
>JARFPS010000037.1 GCA_029288175.1 Miltoncostaea sp.
TCCGGTCCATCAGGTGGGCGTGGACGAGGTCGAGCGCGGTGTTGGCGGGCGCACAGATAGCCACCTGGCCGACGTCGGCATCGAGCATTGCTCCCCTCACCCGGGCGTCGGAGTCGACGAGCGAGAGCACCGGGACGCCGCTGCGGTCCTGGTCGTCCCTGGCGGAGCTCGGCGCCTTGGCCATGATCACCAACACCCGGACGCCGCACGCCTGCAGGCGTGCGCCGAGGTCGAGCAGCCATGGATCGTGACCGACGAGGCCGACCCCGTCGGCCGGCGGCTTGACCACCCCGAGCGCCTTTGCGAGGGGTCGCGCGCCGAGGCCGTAGATCACGCCGGTGCCGAGGATGACCCCGAAGACCGTCGGTAGAAGGAAGTCGCTCTCCAGGTCGGCGGCTTCGAGGGTGCCGGTGAACGCCGCCGCGGTGGAGGCGGCGACGATGCCGCGGGGATCGACCCCCCCGATCATCGCGCGATCGCGCCAGGCGATCGGTGAGCCGAGCAGGGCGATCAGCGCCGTCAGCGGGCGCACCACGAGCACCAGGGCGGCGACCAGCAGGAGGATCTGCCACCAGTACTCGCGCAGCCCGTCGATCGTCACCAGCGCGCCGAGCAAGATGAAGAGCGCGCCGATGATCAGCACCTCAAGGGTCTCGCCGAAGATCTTGACCGGGCGAAAGCTCACCTGCCGTTGGTTGGCGAGCGCCACCCCGAGGGTGAGCGTTGCGAAGAGGCCGGCTTCGGACAGCAGCGCGTCGGAGAACGCGAAGGCGACGACGGCGAGCATCACGGCGACGGCCGCCTCCATCTTGAAGGTCAACCAGTAACGGGTGAGGACGAACACGAGGACCGCCGCGGCGATGAGGCCGACGCTGACCCCGAGCCCGATGCGGCCGAGCACCTGGAGCACCGGGTAGACCTCGTCCTTGTCCTCGGCGATGACGAAGCTGAGCACGACGACGCCCAGGGTCGCCCCCAGGGGGTCGAGGAACGTGCCCTCGTAATTGAGGACCGCGTCGGTGGGGCCACGTACGCGCATGGTCGACAGCAGCGGGCCGACGACGGTCGGCCCGGAGACGACGATGATCGCTCCGAGCACCCAGGCGAGTCCGGTCTCGACGTCGAGGACCGCAAGCGCGGCCAGCGACGCCCCGATGAACGTGACCACGAGCCCGATCGTGAGCAGGCGGATGACCGGCCCCCGCGCCGCGGCCGGCAGCTCGGAGAAGCGGAGCTGCAACCCGGCCTGAAACAGCAGCAGAGAGACCAGGAGCGTCACCAGGGGAAAGAGCAGCTCCCCGAGGAGCTTCTCGGGCTCGACCAGTCCGAGGACGTCCCCCGCGATCAGCCCGGCGGGCAGGAGAACGAGCAGCGACGGGAACCCCAGCCGGCGTCCGACCCATTGCCCCCCGATGCCGAGAAGGGCGATCGTCGCCAGCGCGATGAGGATGTCGGTCTCGCTCAGCATCCGTTGCCCGAGACCCTCGCTGCCGGGCGCGCACACGCCCGTGGGCTCCCCTGGGGCGCGGGCCTACAGCCGGCCCGCTCCCCGTGGCCGCCACGCATCGAGCGTCACCCCAGCGTCGCGACGATCGCGTCGAGCACTCGACCGGAGATCGGCGTGCCGCTCATCCGCTCCAACTCGCGTATCCCGGTGGGGCTCGTCACGTTGAGCTCGGTCATAACGCCCCCGATGACATCGATCCCCGAGAAGAGCAGCCCTCGATCTCGAAGCTCGGGGCCGACCCGCTCGCAGATCCGTCGTTCGCGATCGGTCAGCGACCGAACCTCGGCCAGGGCACCGGTCGCCAGGTTGCCCCGGTGATCTCCAGCGGGCGGAATGCGCACCAGCACCGGCGAAGCCGGCTCGCCATCGATCAGGAGGATCCGAGCATCGCCGGAGTCGGCGATCTCGGGGACGTACTCTTGGAGCATCGCGTAGCGGGCGCCGCGATGGCTGACCGTCTCCAGGATCACGTTGCGGTTGCCGTCCTCGGCGTCGGTGACGAACACCGAGCGGCCGGCCATCTGGTCCAGGGGCTTCACGACGACGCGCTCGTGCTCGTCGATGAAGGCGCGCATCTCATCGAGCGAGCGCGTGATCAACGTCGGCGGGACGCAGTCCGCGAACCAAGCCAGGAAGGCCTTCTCGCCGACGTCGCGGAGAGCTTGCGGGCGATTGACGACCCGCGCGCCCCGCTCCTCGGCGCGCTGGAGGATGTACGTCGCAAAGACGTACTCGGCGTCGAACGGCGGGTCCTTGCGCATCAGAATGACGTCGAGCTCACCGAGCGCGGCGACCACGACCTCACCAAGGGCGAACCACGTCGACGTGTCGTCGACGACCCTGAGGGCGGCGAGGCGCCCGAAGGCCTCGCCGTCGCGGAGCCAGATGTCGTCTGGCGTCCCGTAGAGCAGTCGCCAGCCGCGTCGCTGCGCCTCGAGCAGGAGGGCCAGCGTGGTGTCCTTGTGGGGGTGGACGCCCGCGATCGGGTCCATGATCACCGCCACGTCCACAGTACTCATGGCGATCGGCCCTGAGCGGCGCTACCCACAAGAGGGTCCCGTCGACGACAAGGCCCAACCGTCGCGGACCTCACGGTCGACGAAGGCTGAGCCCTCTCGCGCCCATCTCGCCCCTACTCTCCGCCGCTGCTGCTGGGCCAGCGGAGCGGTCGGGCGACGAAGGGCTCCCTCCGCTCTTTTCGGACGGTCAGGTTGTTCTGGCGGAGGCGCCAGAACAGCTGGTCGAAGCGGTCCTGCCCGAAGAACGGCTCGCCGTTGAACGACGCGGTCGGCACACCGCCCTGTCCGGTCGTCTGGAACTCGTCCTGGTTCTTCAGCCAGACGTCGTCGTACTTCTGCGGATTCGCCTGGATGTCCTCGATGATGGCGCTGTAGTCCATGCCGGTGCTGTTGACCGCCGCTTCGACGTGGAGCGGCCATTCACCGAGTGGCGTCCGGGCCCCCCAGATCAGCGGCGACACCGCGAGGCAGTACTCGAGCGTCTTGCCCTCCAACAGGGCGGCGGCGCCCAGACGGGTCAGCCATGTGATGTAGGGCTGCTTCTCCATCGGCGCGACCGCCATGGTCGCGTCCGGCTGAGGTCTGACGTCCTCCAGGATGGGGTCCGGGTTCGCGTAGCGAAACGGGATCCCCTCGTACTGACCGGTCCGAGGCATGTCCATGACGGAGTAGCCGTAGAAGTACCAGCGGCCGCTGCCGGCGTGGCCCGACTCGTGGCGCGTGCGCGCGGCGACCGGGAAGATCACCTTGATGGTGACGTCGACGTTGAAGGTCGAGTGGAGATAGGCATAGCGAAACAGGGAGAGGTACGAATAGGGGCTCCGCATCGAGTAGAAGACGTCGACCTCGAGCGGGTTCTCCTCGGTGACGACCTCCTGGCGCGGGGGCGGCAACTCCTCGATCGGCGGCTGCCATGCCCAGTCGTCGTGCCTCCAGGTCCAGCAGTCCTTTGACTCACCCGGCGGCGGAGTTGTCACGTCGGGTATGGGCGGCATGTCGGGCACCGCGTCGCGGGCGCCCGGGGCCTCGTAGGTGGGCTGGATGGTGTCCCAGTCGATGGCGCCGACCCTCGAGACGTCGACCTCGGCTGTCCGATGATCAGGCGCGTTGCCCATGTGTCATTCCTTGTGGTTGCGGTTGTGGGCTAGGTCCGGCTTCGCGGGCTGGTCGCCCTGCCGAATTGCCGAGGTGGCCGAGAGGGCACCGCTATGCCTGAAGACCCGGCTTGGCCTCGCCCCAGCGGGCGGTCAACGCGAACAGCACCGCGAAGTTCAGGCCGATCACGATCAGCGACCAGAGCGGGAAGGCCGAGAAGTAGGCGAACTGGCCGATCAGGTTGATGATCAGCACG
>JARFPS010000045.1 GCA_029288175.1 Miltoncostaea sp.
CGGTGTCCCCGATGCGCACCACGTCGCCGTCGGCGAGCAGATGGCGGAGGATCCGCTGCTCCTCGAACCAGGTTCCGTTCGAGGAGTGCTGGTCCTCGGCGACGAACCCTCCGCCGGGAAGCGGACGGATCGTGAGGTGCCGGCGCGACGCCTTCTTCTCCGCGAGGAAGACGGTGCAGTCGTCGCCGCGTCCGATCGTCACGTCGCCTCGGATCTCGACGCGCTGTTCCGGTTGGTCGGGGCAGGTGATCACGAGCTCGGCCATGGCGGGCCTCCATTGGTCCGCCCAACGGTTGGCAAGCCCCGTGCCGCGGCGCCGCGTCTTGGGCGAACCTCCACCTGCCCCCACAACCCCCTGCCGTGAAACAACTTGCTGCTCCGCGGCAATTCGGACGTCCGGCGGCGGAACTGGAACGTCAAGCAACCCGGCAGGCGGCGGGTCGAACCCTTACCGGGTTCGGTGGGCGATCGTCCCCGCGGTCCCCGGCGCCGACTCGCGGTGGATCGCGGTGACCGGGCGGTCCGGCATGTCGTCGGGAAGCGCCTTCAGGACGACCATGGCGAGGTCGTCGGCCAGCGGCTGCCATCCGGCGTGCGCCCGGACGCGCTCGTAGATCGACTCGACCAGGTCGGACGCAGGCTCGTCGACATGGGCGGCGGCGATCTCGACCGCCCCTTCGTCCCAGAGGAAGTCCCCCTCCGCGTTCCGGCACTCGATCAGTCCGTCGGTCATGAGCAGGACCGTGTCGCCCGGCGTGACCTGGACCTCTTGGGCGAAGTAGCCCCGATCGCCGACGAGACCGAGCGGTAGCCCGGTGCGGTCGAGTGTCGTTCGCCGTGTCCCGTCCACGTCCAGCAGCTGCCCGGCGACGTGCCCGGCGTTCACGTAGCGCAGGACGCCGGTCGGCACGTCGAGGAACGCGACGATCAGGGTGACGAAGTAGCCCTCGTACAGGTCCTCGACGAGGACGCGATTCATGCGCTCGACGATCTTGGCGGGATCGTCCATCGTCTGGACGAAGGCACGTAGGTAGGCGCGAACCTGGGTCATGACGAGCGCCGGCCCCAGGCCGTGGCCGCTGACGTCGCCGATAGCGATTCCGACCACGCGCTCCGAGACGGGGACGAAGTCGAAGTAGTCGCCGCAGGTGGCGTCCGCGGAGAACACCGCGCCCGAGAGGTCGTAGCCGTCGAGCTTCGGCGCGACGCGCGGGTAGAGCTCGCGCTGTACGGCCGACGCCAGCTGCATCTCGATGCGCCGCGCGTGGCTCCGTCGAATCTCGGTGACGTCGCGCAACACCGCGACCGCGCCCGACAGCCCGTTGCGTCCGTCACGGAGGGGCCCCGCGCTCATGCTGACCCAGCGGCCCTTGGGCAGGTGTCGGTTCTCGACGAAGAGCTGGGTCGGCGCGACCGTCTCGCCGTGAAGCGCCTTCGTCAGCGGCAGGAGGTCCTCGCGGCACAGGGTCCGAGCCTCGTCGAGGTGGCAGCCCCAGGTGAGCGCACATCGCCCCGCCTTCGCCCGGTCAGGACGCATCGCGAGGATCCGCCCGGCCGCGCCGTTCGCGAAGACGATGTTCCCGTCGCGGTCCGCGACGACCACGCCCTCCTCGAGGCTGGCCAGCACGGAGCGCACGTTCCGGTCTCGTCGCCGGATCTCGCGCTCCCGTCCGATCTTCGAGCTCAGGATCAGGACGCCCGCCAGGCCGAGCCAGAGGGCCGCCGCCACGACGCCGAAGAGGATCGGGTTCGGCGTGCTCCAGCGGCCGATGTAGGCCACGGTCGGAACGGCGCGGAAGCGCCAATGCTGGGTGACGGCCTCGACGCCCACTTCGCAGCACGGGGCCCCGGCGACGAATCCGTCGGTCTGCACGAGTGGATGCTCGAACCCGAACCGGTCGGTCGCGGCGAGCTCGAGCTCCATGTCGCCTCGCCGATAGAAGCCCGCCGCGGTGATCTGCTCCGGTCGGAACATCAGGGTCACCACGCCCCGCAAGCGAGGCTCGGCCGCGGCAGGCCCGGCGTCGCCGAAGACGGCGAGCAGCATCAACACCTGGGGCACGCCGTCGATCTTCGACGGGACGGGGTCGCTGAGGGTCGGCGCCCTCGTCTCGATCGCAGTGCGAAGCGCAGCCAGGTACGGGGGCTCGGACGCGATGTCGCGGCCCACCGGAAGGTCGCCGGGCTCACGCGGGTGGACGTGATAGACGGGATAGAACACCCGACGGCCGTCCACCTCGTACCCGTGGCGCGGGTCGTAGTCGATCCGGTAGCCCGGGATCCCGTCGGTCCGGCCGACGCGCTCGTGGCTGCGCTGGACGTTGTCCGGGACGGCGGGCACCCACGCGACAGCCTGGATCGTCGGGTGTCGGCGAAGGGGGCCTTCC
The DNA here is from genome assembly GCA_029288175.1 of Miltoncostaea sp. Lineage (GTDB taxonomy): Bacteria > Actinomycetota > Thermoleophilia > Miltoncostaeales > Miltoncostaeaceae > JARFPS01. The sequence goes on from JARFPS010000045.1 coordinate 2,388, forward strand.
GCGAACGTCCGGAACTCGTCGGCGTCGACGCGAGCGGACGAGTCGTAGAACGCGCGGATCGAGTGGAGGACCTCGCTCAGCTCGACGACCTCGCCTTCGAGCGCGGCCGCTTCGCGGTTGGCGATCTCGCGAAACTGCAGCTCGACACGCTGCTGCTCGTTCGTCCGCGCGATGCGGTAGGTCATGTAGCCGAGCGTCACGCCAGCTGCGACGGTGAGCGACAGGCCGAGCACGACGAGCCTGCGGCGCCGCGAATCGAGGCGTGGAAACTGAGCGCCGCGGCGCGAAACGCGCCGTACGAGATCGGCACCGAGTCCATCACCCTTCCCCAAGGGCATCTCCTCAAGTCAACACTCTATCGCCGGACCCCCGCCACGTCATCACCGCGAGGAACGCTTGTCCGAAACACGCTCGTCAGTCCCATCCTTAGGCGCGGGCGAAGGGTCACGTGTTTCAGGCAAACCGTGGACCGACGGGACTGCGGTACCATGCGCAGCCATGGAGACGCCCCACATCGAGTACCCGTGTCCGTGGCGCTACAGATTGATCGGCCGTTCAACGGACGAGATCCGGGCCGCCGTCGCGTCCGTCGTCGGCGACCGCCCGCACGAGCTCGCGCCCGGCCGAGAGAGCGAGGGCGGGTCGTACGTCAGCCTGGTCCTGTCGATCGAGGTCGAGAGCGAAGAGGCGCGGCTCCGGATCTACGACGATCTGGCGGGCAACGACGCCATCAAGATGGTGCTCTGAGGGACGCTTCGCGGGCGTTTTCGGCGGTCGGGACGAGCCGGCCGAAACGGGGTGCGCGCCGAGCGGATCGCGAATAGGGTCTGGTGCTCGGAGCGGCAGATTTCGGGGGCCGGGCCCGCGTCCTCTTCTTTGGGGGAATCGGGGCCCGAGCGAAACTCGGCGGCCGCCCTGCGGGCGCGTCCGCAGTGCGGCCCATCGAATGTCAATGTAGGAGATCGACGTGGCAGAGCAGAGTCTGGTGGCGGACATCGGTGCCGAGCTGAAAGCCCTCATGGGCCTCGACACCGTCGAATACAAGATCGACCTCTCGAAGGACGAGCTCTTTCACGAGGCCATCGCGAACGACCGCGGCCGCGTGGAGCACGACGGCCCGGGCGACGCACAGAAGGCGTTCGCCACGAAGCTCGGGGCCGAAGCCCCGCTCGTCTACTACACGGACCCCGACTGCACCGGCCGTCCCGTCCAGGACACCTTCGCCGTCGCACGTCCCGGCTTCGTCGACAAGCTGTGGTGGAAGCCCGACTTCAAGCAGTTCGAGCCCGAGAAGTTCGACGCATTGCTCGACCGCGTCGTGAAGCACCTCAACGACAAGAACGCGTCGCTGTACGTCAAGAACGTCTACTGCGGCACGGATCCGAGCTACGCGCGGCCGTACCGCTTCGTCGGCGAGTACGCGACTCACGCGTTCTTCGCGCACAACATGTTCCCCAAGAACATCGAGGGCGTCGAGGACGAGGCCAACAAGCGCTGGACGATGTTGAACGCGCCGACGTTCGTGCCGGACCCGGAGCGCGACGGGACGATCCGGAACCTGTCTCTTATACACATCTCCGAGCCCACGAGACTTGAATCCAAATCGCGTATGGCGGCTTGGGGG
>JARFPS010000097.1 GCA_029288175.1 Miltoncostaea sp.
GATGAGGACGACCCCGAGTCGCTGGCCCGGTTGGCCCGCAGCACGGGCGACGCGGAGATCCGCTCCTGGGCCCGCGCCGCCCTGCGCGACATCGAGCACGACGACGCGCCGGCGGCCACCGATGCGCTGGCCCACCTGGTGGCCGGGCCGCCGCCCGAGGACCCGTCCGAGGACCTCGTGTGGGTGCCGGCGGTGCTCGAGCTGGTGCAGCAGGGGGTGGAGCGGGCGTTGGCCGCCGATGCGGCCGAGGGCCCCGAGGGGAACGGGGAGGGCTCCTAGCGGCCCGGCGGCGCCGCCGCGCCGGTGACCCCGGCGCGCTCGACGACCTCCGGAACGATGTGCTCCTGGGCGATGGCCATGACGTGGGCGCCGGCCACGCCGGGCGTCTCGCGCAGCCGCTGCAGGATCTCCACGGCAACGTCGGATCCCTCGCGCTGCGCGTCGGCGGCGCCCTCCATGCGCGTCATCACCGGATCGGGGATCGACACGCCCCAGACGTTGTCGTGCATGTGCCGCGCCATGCGGTGGCTCTTCAGCGGCCCGACTCCCACCAGCAGCCGCGGCCAGCGCGGCAGGCGCGATGCCCGCAGCCGGTCCAGGAAGCGATCCAGGCCGTCCAGCTCGTAGACGAGCTGGGTCTGGAAGAAGTCCGCCCCGGCCTCCATCTTGGCGCCGATCTTCTGGATCTCGATCTCGGGGTCGTCGGCCAGGGGGTGCGCGGTCGCTCCGATGACCAGGTGCGGGGGCGACCCCGCGAGCTCCTCGCCGGCCTCGTTGGCGAAGCGTCCCGATCGCAGCGCGGCCTGCAGCCGCAGCAGCTCGATCGTGTCGATGTCGCGCACCTCGGCGGCGTCGGGATGGTTGCCGAGGTGGATGGGGTCGCCGGCCATGGACAGCGTGTTGTGCACGCCGAGCGCCGACGCGCCGAGCAGATCCGAGGTGAGCGCCAGGCGGTTGCGATCGCGCACCGTGAGCTGCATCACCGGCTCCGCGCCCGCCTCCTTGACGAGGCGGCCCGCCGCCAGCGGGGCCATGCGCGACTGCGCGGTCTGGTTGTCGGTGACGTTGATGGCGTCGCAGACCCCGGCCAGCGGCGCTGCCCGGGCGATCACGTCGTCGCCATCGGCGTGCTTCGGCGGTCCCAGCTCCGCCGTGATGGCGAATCGACCCGAGCTCAGGGCCTCCTCGAGTCGTGTCCGCGTCACGCCATGACGCTAGCAGCGGGTCGTGCTCAGGAGCCCCCCCACCGGCCGTCGGGCGTGGCCAGGTGGGGCCCGCTCGACGCCACGAGCGCGGCGAGCTGCGTGCGCCGCGCGATGTCCAGCTTCCGGTAGACGTTGGTGAGGTGGAACTCGACGGTGCGCACTCCGATGCCCAGCGCGACAGCGATCTCGGCGTTCGACGCGCCACGGCCCACCTGACCCGCCACCTCGCGCTCGCGCCGGGTCAGGAGCTCCAGCGGATCCCGGGCGCGCCCTGCCGGCGGGCGGGGATCGCCGGCGTCCGGGGCGCGGCGGGGGTACGCCGCCCGATGGGCGGGCGGAGCGTCCCGATGGGTGCGCACGGTGGCGCTCATGGCGTCGACACTACGGCCACCACGGGGCACCCATCGCCGGGATCGCTACTCAATCGCCCGACGTGGCCTACTCAGATCTCCCGGACCCGGCCCGCCGCCGCCGACGCGACGCCACGGCGCCGATCGCCCATCGCCTGGATCCCGCCGGAGACGTAGCCTTGATGGATCGCGACCCCTCGGCCCGGAACCAGAGCGCACTCCCGTGCCGTCGCCGACGCCCTCGAGACGGCCTACGGGCCGCTGCCGTGGCGACGGCGCCACCCGCCGGTGGACGAGCTGGTGACGACCCTGCTGAGCCACAGCACCACCGACGCCAACCAGTTCCGGGCCTTCGACGAGCTGCGGCGCCGGTTCCCCACGTGGGGCGCGGTGCGTGAGGCCCCCGTCGAGGAGGTGGAGGACGCCGTGCGCGTGGCCGGCCTCGCCAACCAGAAGGCGCCCCGGGTGCAGCGCGCGCTGGAGGTCGCGGCGGCCGATCCGCGCGGCGCCGACCTGGAGTGGCTGGGAGAGGTGCCGCTCGAGGAGGCCATGGAGTTCCTGACCGCCATCCCGGGGGTCGGGCCCAAGACGGCCGCCTGCGTGCTCTGCTTCAGCTTCGATCGCCCCGTGATCCCGGCCGACACGCACGTGCACCGCATCGCCCTGCGCACCCACGTGGTGCCGCCCGGATCGAGTGCGATCCGGGCCCAGGAACGGCTGACGCGCTTCATCGAGCCCGAACGCCACTTTCAGACACACATGCTGCTGATCCGCCACGGCCGTGAGGTCTGCGATGCCCGGTCTCCGGCGTGCGAGGGATGCCCGTTGCTGCCGCTGTGCCCGGAGGGGAGGGCCAGGACGCGATGAGCGAGCCTCCCGAGGGTCTGGCGCGCGGCGGGGACGGGCGCCTGCGCTGCTGGTGGGCCGGCTCCGCGCCCGAGTACGTCGCCTACCACGACCAGGAGTGGGGGCGGCCGGTGGACGGCGAGGTCGCGCTGTTCGAGCGGCTGTCGTTGGAGTCCTTCCAGTCCGGCCTGTCGTGGCTGACCATCCTGCGCAAGCGCGAGGGCTTCCGGGCGGCCTTCGAGGGGTTCGATCCCGAACGGGTCGCGACCTACGGCCCCCGGGAGGTCGAGCGCCTGCTGGGCGACGCGGGCATCGTGCGCCATCGGGGCAAGATCGAGGCCACGATCGCCAACGCGGGCGTGCTGCTGAAGATCCACGCCGGTGGCGAGACCCTCGGCTCGATCATCGCCTCGCACGCGCCGGACCCCGCGGACCGGCCGTCGCGCGTCGACCACGCCGCGCTCATGGAGCTGGCGACGACCCCCGAGTCCACGGCCCTCAGCAAGGATCTGAAGCGCCGGGGGTGGCGGTTCCTCGGGCCGACGACGGCGTATGCGGCCATGCAGGCCGTGGGCATCGTGAACGACCACCTGGAGGGGTGCTTCGTGCGCCCGTCGCTCATGGGGCGCGGCGAGCTGCCGATCCCCTAACCTGAGTCTCCCTGACTCAAGCAGTCGGGATCAGGACTTGACATAGAGCCACTCATATTTCATGATGCTTTCCGCATCCGTTTTTGCGGGCATCGACGTTCAGCGGCGCACACGCGCGCCAGGGAGGCACAGGATGGGCAAGACGATCGGCATCGACCTCGGCACGACCAACTCCGCCATGGCGGTGTTGACGGGCGGTGAGCCCGAGGTCCTGCCCAACGCGGAGGGTGGACGCACCACCCCCTCGGTCGTCGGCTTCGCCAAGGGCGGCGAGCGCCTCGTGGGCGCCCTCGCCAAGCGTCAGGCCGTGATGAACCCCGAGAACACCGTCTTCAGCGTCAAGCGGTTCATGGGCCGCAAGTACGCCGAGGTGGACGAGGAGATGACGATCGTGCCGTACGAGGTCGTACGCGGCCCCAACGGCGATGCGCGCATCAAGGCGGACGACAAGGAGTACAGCCCGCCGGAGGTCAGCGCGATGATCCTCCAGAAGCTGAAGACCGACGCCGAGGCGTTCCTCGGCGAGACGGTGACCGACGTCGTCATCACGGTGCCGGCGTACTTCAACGACGCCCAGCGTCAGGCCACCAAGGACGCGGGGACGATCGCGGGCCTCGACGTCAAGCGCATCATCAACGAGCCCACCGCGGCCGCCCTGGCCTATGGGCTCGACAAGGAGAGCGACCAGACCATCCTGGTCTTCGACCTCGGCGGCGGCACGTTCGACGTGTCGGTGCTCGAGATCGGCGACGGCGTGTTCGAGGTCAAGTCCACGGCCGGTGACAACCACCTGGGTGGGGACAACTTCGACAAGGCGCTGGTCGACTGGATGGTGGCCGAGTTCAAGCGCGACAACGGCATCGACCTGTCGGAGGACAAGCAGGCGCTCCAGCGCCTCTACGAGGCGGCGGAGAAGGCCAAGATCGAGCTGTCCACGACGACCAGCAGCGAGATCAGCCTGCCGTTCGTCACCGCGGACCAGAGCGGGCCCAAGCACCTGAACCTGACCCTCAGCCGCGCCAAGCTCGAGGAGCTGACGCGGGAGCTGCTCGAGCGCCTGGTGGGACCGACCAAGCAGGCCATCGACGACGCCGGCGTGTCGATCGACCACGTCGTCCTCGTCGGCGGCATGACCCGCATGCCGGCCGTGCAGGAGCGCGTGCAGGCGCTGACCGGCAAGGAGCCCCACAAGGGCGTCAACCCGGACGAGGTCGTCGCCGTCGGCGCGGCCATCCAGGGGGGCGTGCTGTCGGGCGACGTCAAGGCCGTGCTCCTGCTCGACGTCACCCCCCTGTCGCTCGGCATCGAGACCAAGGGTGGGGTGTTCACC
>JARFPS010000128.1 GCA_029288175.1 Miltoncostaea sp.
CCCTAGCCGTGTGAGCCGACGCCCTCGGGGCGAACGTGTTTGAAGTCGCGAGCTGCCGCCCCGGGACGCGAGCCGTGTAGACTCCTCTACGCTTGCCGCTCGGCGGGTGCGAAGGAGCGGCGTGCCTGCCGACTACGAACGGGATCCCCTGGAGCGCCTGTCCGAGGAGTTCCTGCGTCGGCGGAGACAAGGCGAGGCGTTGGATCTCGAGATCTTCGCCCAGGAGCACCCCGAGCACGCCGACCGAGTCCGATCGCTCTTTCCGACGTTGTTGCAGCTCGAGGGATCGCGCGACGCGGAGCCGGCACGAGCCGAAGAACGACTGGGCCGCTGGCGCATCCTCTCCGAGCTCGGCCGGGGTGGCATGGGGGTCGTCTACCTGGCGGAGGATGCGACGACCGGGCAGCGGGTGGCGCTCAAGCTGATGACCGCCGGGAGTGCGGGCGCCGTCGAGCGCTTCAAGCGCGAAGCCGAAGCGGTGGCCCGCGTCGAGCATCCCGAGATCTGCCGTGTGGTGGATATCGGGTCCGACGGCGATCGCCGGTGGATCGCCTTGGAGCATCTGGACGGCGAGACCCTTGCCGATGAGATGAGGCGCGCACGGCGCGCGCAGGAGGCGAGCACCGGCCCAGGCGCGAAGCCGAGGGATCCAGAGCACTGGTTCGGCGTTGCGGAACGCGTGGCTCGCGCCCTCCACGTCGCCCACGAGGCGGGGCTCGTGCACCGGGACGTCAAGCCGGCCAACCTCATGCTCACGAAGGACGGCCGCGCCGTCGTTCTCGACTTCGGGCTCGCCCACGACGATCCGACGGGCGAGCGTACGCGCATTACCCACACCGGCGTTCCGGTCGGCACGCCGGCCTACATGTCGCCGGAGCAGGTCCATGCGGGGACGACGCCCGTGGACGGCCGTACCGACGTCTACGCGCTCGGCGCATCGCTCTACGAGGCGCTCACGCTCAAGCCTCCGTTCGAGGGCCCCACGATTGCGAGCCTGTTCAGCCAGATCCTGACCCGGGATCCGGAACCCGCCCGCACACTCAACCCGATCCTCTCTCACGACCAGGAACTCGTTTTGGCGACGGCGCTCGAGAAGCGCCCCGACCGGCGCTACAAGACGGCGCTCGACTTCGCAGACGATCTGGGTCGCGCGCGGGAAGGCCTGCGCGTGAAAGCAAGGGCGGCCGGCCCCCTGCGCCGTCTCGTCAGCTGGGCGGCGAGAAACCCGGTTCCGGCAGCCATCACGGCGTCCGTCGCCCTCGCGCTTACGACGGGGCTGATCGTCGCTCTTTCGCTCCTTGCCGTCGTGCAGGAGGCCCGCGACGGCGAAGCGACGACGGCCCGGCGAGCGCGCGCGCGAGCCCTTGTGTCAGCTTCCGCCGAGACCCGACGATCGGACGCGAGCTTGTCCCTCTTGTTGGCCCGCGCTGCCGTGCGCGCGCAGCACTCGCCCGAGACGATCTCGGAGCTGCATGCGGCCGTTCATGGGAGTCTCGAGCGGACTCGAATCACGGGGCATGGGCGCCCTGTCTGTTCCCTGGCGTTCAGCGCCGACGGGCAGACGCTCGCCACAGGGTGCGAGGACGGCCGTGCGCGGCTGTTCAGCGCCGATGGCAGCCTCTTGTGTGCGGTGCCTCCCGAAGACGAGTCCGCGAACACCCGGTATCTGATCGTCGCCCTGTCGCCGTCGGCTACACGATGGACGACACTTCACCCGGACGGAAGTGCGAGGCTCTGGTCCTCGGATGGCGTGGCCGTCGCGCGACTGGATGCGCACACGGGACCCGTCGAGGACGTCTGGTTCCTGGGCGACGACGTCGTCGCCGTGGTGGGCCAGGACGGACGCATCGCCCTGTGCGATGGGCTCGGCGTGGTGCGCCGCGCCTGGCGCGTCCTCCCCGAGGAGGCGTCGCAGAAGCGGGTGATCTCCTCGACCGCCGTATCCCGAAGCCCGCCGGCGCTGCACGTACTGCTTCGATCCGGCCTCGCGATCAGCTACGACGATCGGGGGACGGAGTTGCGTCGCCGCCGCGAGGCGCTTGGGTCGCGGATCGCGACCTTGTTCGATGAGGGGCGCCTGGCCTTTGCGGAGATGAGTTCCGTCTCTGGAGGGGCGGCCGAGGTTCCGAAGGTCCAGTTCGTCAGCGCCGACGCGACCATCGTGGACACGTGGCCCGGCGTGCTCAGCCCGGCGTGGAAGCTCTGTGGTTCGGGCACCTGGTGGTGCGCGTGGACCGGTGATGGGCGGGCTGCGATCGTCGACCGCGCGGACGGCCAGACGCGCGTCCACGATCTCGACGTGCAGCCCTCGGAGCGTCCCAGCACGATCTACGCCTCACCGGACGGCGGACGCTTGTTCACCTCCCGGTCGACCATCCCTCGCCCCGGCTTCGGCGAGCCGTCCACCGATCCGATCCGGCTCTGGACCCACAGCGCCGCGCCCCTCGGCTCCATCGCGACCACCGAGGGTGTGGCCTCGACGGCGCAGTTCTCTCCCGACGGACGACGCCTCGCGGTCGGATGGCACTCGGGCGGTCTCGCGACGATTCACGTAACGGCCCCCGAGGAGCTTGCCACCGGCGTGCCGCGCTGGCGGCGGAAGGCAACGCGGTACGCGCCCCTCGTCACGGCGGATGGCACGCACCTCCTCTACGCGCACCACGAGAGCCAGATTCGCGTCATCCACCAGCACGGCGCCGAGGCGTTACGCTTTACGGTGCCGGCGGAGCTCCAGAGCCTCGACCTCGAGCCCAAGCGTGGCCTCTGCCTGTCAACGGGTGTGAGCGGCGCTGCCTGGATCCACGGCGTCGATGGGGAACTACGGCGCGAGCTACCTGAGGACCTGCGCATCAGCGGCGCCAGTTGGCTGGGGCACGACGGGGGCTTCACGACGTCGACATCAGGTCCCCGGGTCCGATTCCACGACGAGAGCGGCAACGTAGTCCAGACGATCGACGGCCAGCCGCTTCGTCCGGCTCCGACCCGTGCCTACCAAGGCGAGATCGCCATCGCGTCGCCAGGCAGAGTGTCGATCTGCAACGCGCGGGGCGAGGTCCTTCGAGAGTACATCCCGGAATCGGGTGAGCGACCGACCCTCTACTACGGATCGACATCCGGCCGGTCGCTGCTGGTTCTCCGCTCTGGCATGGTCAAGTCGGTGTTTCGCTGCTTCGACGCGCGGGGCGTCGAGATCTGGCAGGCGACGGTGGTCGCGCTCGGGGCGTTGGCAGCGGCCGTTTCGCGTGATGGCACGCGTGTGGTGATTCCGGCGAGGGGCGGACTCTCGATTCGAGACGAAGCCGGCGAGGAAGTTGCGCACGTCGTGGTGCCGGGTGGGCTCAGCTCCGTCTGCTTCGGGGGGCCGGAATCGCGGCTCCTCGCGAGTTCGCTCCACGGCAACGTGCGGGTGTGGGATCGGGAGGGGGCGTGGCAGTTCGATCTGCCGAGCCAGTCGGGGCGGGTCATCGCGGGGTTCTCTGAAGACGGCCGCCGGGTGGCGACCGTCACGCGGGCGATGGTGGGTCTGTTCACCACGGACGTCGATGAGCTTCAGGAACTCGCAGCACGACGATCCACACGCGGTTTCACGGCCGAAGAACGAGACACGTACGGCGAGATCCTCGGGTCGGAGCGCTAGGCCAGCGCTCAGGAGTGTTCGTGCCCATCTCACACGATCCCGCCCTCGAGGCGCTCCTGGTGCGAGCGGCAGGGATGCCTCGGGCTCATCAATCATTTCCCGGATTTCTTCGCGGCAAAGCGCGACCCAGGCTGGCGGCGTAAGCTCTACATTTCGGGAGAAGTCCATTACAACGAAGGCGGTCACGCCCTCGAAGCCGGCGGATTGATCGAGGCGATTAGCCGAGGAGACGGCCCCAATCGGAGCAGCAGTGCCGT
>JARFPS010000214.1 GCA_029288175.1 Miltoncostaea sp.
CAGGGCGAGGCCACGGTGGCCAGGGCGGCCGCGGCCTCGGCGTACGGCAGCGCGCGCGGCGACATCCGCTCGTCCAGCCCCCCGCTCGGGGCCACCTCGTAGGCGGCCACGAAGACCTCTCTGCGGCGCGCGTCGAGCGCGGGCACCACCACGGCGCCGGCCGGGCGGCCGGCCGCCATGTCGTGGGCCAGCGCCTCCAGGCTCGACGCGCCGGTCACCTGCAGGCCCAGCGCCTGCCCCAGCCCCAGAGCCGTGGCGATGCCGATGCGGAGGCCGGTGAAACCGCCGGGCCCCACCCCGACCACGATGCGGTCGAGATCCCGGGGCTCCGTCTCGGCCGCCCCGAGCAGCCCGTGCACGGCCTGAAGCACCCGGCGTCCGGCGCCGGGCCGGCCGAGCAGGCGAAGCTCGGCGAGCGGGTCAGCGCCCTCCGTCAGGGCCAGACTGGGACTGGCCGTCGAGGTGTCCAGGGCGAGAGTCGGCAACGAGACTCCGCACGACCGCGAGCGACTCGGGATCGGCGGCGCTGAATCGTACCAAGCGCCGGTCGCCGCCCAGGTGCTCCAGCTCCACGCGCAGGCGGGCCGCCGGGAGCACCGCCCCGAGCCCCTCCGGCCACTCCGCGAACACCACCGCGTCCTCGCCCACCTCGTCGGCGAGCAGGTCGGCGTCGGTGCCCTCCACCGGCCCCAGGCGATACCCGTCCAGGTGCACCACGGGAACCCGTCCCGCATAGCGCTGCGCGACGGCGAAGCTCGGACTGGTGACCGGCCCCTCCACGCCCAGCGCGGCGGCCGCGGCGCGCACGAAGGTCGTCTTGCCGACCCCCAGGTCGCCCACCAACTCGACCACGTCGCCGGCCCGCAGGACGGCGGCCAGGCGCTCGGCGAGACGCGCGGTGTCGGCGGCGGAGGAGGTCTCGACCGGCCCCTGCGGCTTCTCAGAAGAGACCGAGCTGCTCCTGGGACTCGGGCGACGCATCGTCCGGCGCGTCGTCGGCGGATGCCTCGACGGTCTCAGGCACCTCCGGCACCTGCGGCGCGGGGGGGCCGGCGTCGCGGTCCACCAGGGCCGGGATGCGCGCGAAATCGGCCTCGATGGTCTCGCGGAGGCTGTGCGCGCGGAGCACCGCGGCCGGATGGAACAGCGGATAGAGCAGAACCGCGCGACCGCCGATCTGCACCGGCAGCTCGTGCCCGTGGACGCGCGTGATGCCCTCCGGCCGCCCCGACAGCAGCTTGGTCGCGAAGTTCCCCAACGTGCAGACCACCCGGGGCCGGATGAACCCGAGCTGGGCGAAGAGATGTTCCTCGCACGCCCGGATCTCGGCGGGCTGGGGATCGCGATTGCCCGGCGGGCGGCACTTGAGGACGTTCGCCACGAAGACGTCGTCGCGCGTCAGAGAGATCCCCGCGAGCAGCTCGTCGAGCAGCTTGCCGGCGGCTCCGACGAACGGCAGGCCCTGTCGGTCCTCGTGGTAGCCGGGGGCCTCCCCCACGAACATGATGTCCGCGTCCGGGTCTCCATTGCCGACGACGACCTGCGTGCGCTCCTCGCTGAGCGGGCAGCGCGTGCAGCCCACGACGTGCTCGGCGTGGTACGCCGACAGCGCGGCGGCGGACTCCGCGTCGGACATGGCATCACCCTATCCGGGAGGACGGTCGGCACCCTCCTCGCGGGTCGGGTGGACGACCGGCGCCGTGGTGCACTAGACTGCCCGCGCTTCTCGGAAAGCCCTGCATCCACTGAGAGCGGGAGCCGACCGGAGAGGTGTTCGACGCCGGGCTTTCGGTGGCCTCCGCGTGCCCGGACCGGAATCACGATGAGAATCGTTCACACGTTCTCCGAGGCGCGCCGCGCCATCTCCGAGCTCCGCGCCGACGGGCGGAGGGTGGCGCTCGTTCCGACCATGGGAGCGCTGCACGACGGCCACCTGTCGCTGGTGGCCCGCGGCGCCGAGGACGATCACGCCGTGGTCATGACGATCTTCGTCAACCCCACGCAGTTCGGCGAGGGTGAGGACCTGGAGGCCTACCCCCGCGACCTGGAGCGCGACGCCGCGCTCGCGGCCGAGGCCGGGGTGGAGCTGCTGATCGCACCGCGACCCGACGAGGTCTACCCCGACGGCTTCGCCACCACCGTCTCCGTGGGCGGTCCGGCCCTCGGTCTGGAGGGGGCCTCGCGCCCCGGGCACTTCGACGGCGTGGCCACCGTGGTCTCCAAGCTGCTGTGGGCCACCCGCCCCGACCGCGCCGTCTTCGGCCGCAAGGACGCCCAGCAGGTGGCCGTGATCCGGCGGGCGATGCTCGACCTGCACCTCGACGACATCGAGCTCGTCGTCGCGCCGACCGTCCGCGAGGCCGACGGCCTGGCGATGAGCAGTCGCAACGCCTACCTGAGCGCCGACGAGCGCGCCACGGCCACCGTTCTGCACCGGGCGCTGCTCGAGGCGGGGCGACTGGCGGCCGATGGCGAGACCGATGCACAGCGGCTGATCTCCGCCGCGCACGAGGTGCTCGCGGGCGAGGCCGGCTGCGAGGTCGAGTACGTCGCCGTCGTCGATCCCCGTACCTTCGAGGAGCTGACGGTCCTCGATCGCCCCGGCCTCGTCTGCGTGGCGGCCCGGGTCGGGCCCGCCCGCCTCATCGACAACATCGAGCTTTCCGCCCCCGCCCGCCCCTCGAACGGAAGGACCAGCGTGTCACCGAGCACCCGCACCATGCTCAAGAGCAAGATCCACCGCGCGACCGTGACCGACGCGGACCTGAACTACGTCGGGAGCATCACCGTCGACACCGATCTGCTCGACGCCGCCGACATCCGGCCGTACGAGCAGGTGGCGGTGGTCAACATCAACAACGGCGCCCGCTTCGAGACCTACACGATCGAGGGCGCGCGCGGCACGGGGACCATGTGCCTGAACGGCGCCGCCGCCCGCCTGGCGCAACCGGGGGACCTGATCATCGTGCTGTCGTACGCCACCTTCCCCGAGGCCGAGCTCGACGGCTACGAGCCCACGGTGGTCCACGTCGACGCCGAGAACCGTCGGATGGAACTGTCGGACGCGGTGCTGGCCGGCATCCAGGAGCACGACCCGTCGGACTGACCCCGGCGGAGCTGCGCGCGCGAAAAGGGGGCGCGCGACTGGCCGTGCTGACGGCCTACGACTACCCCACGGCCCTCGCCCTGGATCGCGCGGGCCTGGACATGATCCTCGTGGGCGACAGCCTCAGCGAGGTGGAGCTGGGACGGGACTCCACCCGGGCGATCGGACTCGAGGTGATGGAGCACCACGCGCGGGCCGTGCGCGCGGGGACCGAGGCCACGCACATCGTGGTGGACCTGCCGGCCGACACCTACCGCGACCCCGAGGAGGCCGTGGCCAGCGGTCGTCGCCTGATGGAGGCCGGAGCCGATAGCGTGAAGCTCGAGGGCGCGCTGATCCCGCAGGTGGAGGCGATCCTCGCGGCGGGCATCCCCGTCATGGGCCACGTGGGGCTGCTGCCCCAGACCGCGGAGGACTACCGCCGCCAGGGCACGACCGACGAGTCCGCAGAGCGAATCGCCGCCGACGCCCGCGCGCTGGACGCGGCCGGGTGCTTCTCGCTGATCGTGGAGGCGGTTCCGGAGGACCTCGCGGCGCGGATCACCGCCGAGGTGACCTGCCCCACCGTCGGCATCGCGGCCGGCGCCGCCTGCGACGGCCAGGTGCTGGTGAGCACCGACCTGATCGGGCAGCTGCCGGAGCCCCCCACCTGGATGACGCCGCGGGCCGACGTCTTCTCGACCGTGCGGGACGCCGCGACGGCCTACCGCGACGCCGTGCGCGAGGGCGGCGTCGAGTAGCACCGCCGGGACCTTCGACCGGCGGGCGGGATACGATGTGTCCATGTCCGAGGGCGATCAACCCGACGACACGTCGACGGACCCGGACCCCACCGACATCCCTCTCGATGTGCGCGCGGGCGCCAACCTCCGCAGCCGCGACCTCGCGTCGCTGGACCTCAGCGCGCGCGACCTCTCGGGCGCGGATCTGACAGGCGCCTCACTCGCCCGGGCGCGGATGATCGAGACCGACCTGACGGGCGCCCACCTGCGCAGGGCCGATCTCGGCGGGGCGATCCTCCGCGACGCGTCGCTGTTCGGCGCCGACCTCAGCCACGCCAACCTGATCGGAGCGGAGCTCCAGGGGGCGGATCTGCGCAAGGCCGACGCCGCCGAGGCCACGCTGTTCCACGCCAAGCTCATGACGGCCGACCTCCGCAACGCCACCGCCCAGGGCGTGGACCTGAGCTGGGTCAGCCTCATCGATGCCGACCTGCGCGAGGCCGACCTGAGCGAGGCGGACCTCTTCGAAGCCGACCTTCGCCACGCCGACCTTCGCGGCGCCCGCCTGACGGGCGCCCGACTCACCGGCACCGAGCTGCGCGGGGCGAAGGTGGACGACGCCACCGTCTGGCCCGAGGGCTTCGACCACACGGCCCTGGGGACCACCACCGCCTGAGGCGCACGGCCCGGCGCCTCGGCCCCGGGCGGGTGTCACGCGCCCTCTCGTGCGAGGCACGCGTCGCGCGCCGAGCGGCCCGCCCCGGCGCGCGCGGTGATGGCCCGACGTGCCAGACCGAGCGGGCCGAGGACGCAGCCTCCGCCCATGGTGAACGCCATGGGCGGAGGCGAGGACGACGGATCCCCGGCGCGTTCTCTGCCGTCAGATCGCGCCGGAGGGCGTCATCGCGGGTCGCTCAGGCCTGGTTGCCCTGGGCGATCTTGTGAAGGTTGAGGGCCTCCTCGAGGACCTCCTCCTCCACCCCGTGCTCGCGGGCCACCTCGCGCAGGATGCGCCCGGACTCGGTCGCCTCCTTCACGATGGCCGCCGCGCGGTCGTAGCCGATGTGCGGGTTCAGCGCGGTGGCCGTCGCCAGAGTCGACTCGGCGTGCCGCGTCGCCATCTCGTGGTTGGCCTCGAGCCCGACCACGCACTTGTCGGCGAGCAGCCGTGTGGACGACGACAGCAGCGCGACCGACTCGAGCAGGTTGCGTCCCATCATCGGGATCATCACGTTGAGCTCGAAGTTGCCCTGCATGCCGCCCGCGGTGATCGCCACGTCGTTGCCGATCACCTGCGCCGACACCTGGGCCACCACCTCGGGGATCACCGGGTTGACCTTGCCGGGCATGATCGAGGAGCCCTTCTGCAGCTCGGGCAGGCGGATCTCGGCGAGGCCGGCGCGTGGCCCGCTCCCCATCCAGCGCAGATCGTTGGCGATCTTGGTCAGCGAGACGGCCACCGACTTGAGGGCGCCCGAGGCCTCGACGAGGCCGTCGCGGTTGCCCTGTGCCTCGAAGGGGTCGGCCGGCGGGTGGATGCCCAGGCCGGTGTCGGACGACAGGCGGGCGCGGACCTTCTCCGCGAACTCGGGGTGCGTGTTGAGACCGGTGCCGGTGGCGGTGCCGCCGAGCGGGATCTGGCCCAAGCGGGGAAGCGCGTCGGCCACGCGGTCGCGACCCTGGCGGACCTGCGCGGCGTAGCCGCCGAACTTCTGACCCAGGGTGACCGGGACGGCGTCCATCAGGTGGGTGCGGCCCGAGGTGACGACCTCGGCGAACTCGTCGGCCTTGGCGCCCAGCGAGTCTGCGAGGTGGTCCAGCGCCGGAAGCAGCCGCTCGACGATCTCCTGGAGGGCCGCCAGGTGCACGGCCGACGGGAACACGTCGTTCGAGCTCTGCCCCATGTTGACGTGGTCGTTGGGGTGCGCGTCGCCCCCGGCGAGGTTCGCGATGACCTCGTTGGCGTTCATGTTCGACGACGTCCCCGATCCGGTCTGGAAGACGTCCACCGGGAACTGCTCGTCGTGCTCGCCGGCGGCCACGGCGTCGGCCGCCAGGGCGATGGCCTCGGCCAGCTCGATGTCGAGCAACCCCAGCTCGCCGTTGGTGCGCGCCGCCGCGCCCTTGATGCGGCCGAGCCAGCGGACGATGGGCACCGGGACCCGCTCACCCGATACCGGAAAGTTGTCGACCGCCTTGCTGGTCTCGCCGCCCCAGAGCTCCGCCATTCGTCCCCCTCGTGTGTTCTGCCGGGCGCCCGGGAGACTACCCCGAGCCGAGCCGTCCAAGGAGGTGACGAAGGCCTCTGATCGCGTCAGGCGTCGCGCAGGCCGCCCAACTCGGTGAGGATCTCCATGGCCGCGCGCGCGCCGAGCCCCAGGTGCTCGACCCTCAGGTGCTCGTCGGGCGAGTGGATCGCGTCGGTGGGAAGGGCGAAGCCGCCCAGCACCGTCGGCACGCCGGCGGCGGCCAGCGTGGCCACGACCGGGATCGAGCCTCCGCTGTGGACGCAGGCGGGGCGCGTGCCCATCACGCGCTCGATACCGTCGCCCGCCGCCACCAGAGCGGGCTCCGAGGGGTCGATCCGCGTCGAGCCGGCCTGGCCCAGCGCCTCGATCTCGATCTCGGCCCCCTCGGGAGCCGCCGCCAGCAGCAGGCGATCGAGCTCGGCGCCCAAGGCGGCGGCGTCCTGGCCGGGGGCGACGCGCAGCGACAGGGTGGCCGACGCGACGGCCGGGATCACCGTGGCCACCAGGTCGGCATGCCCCGACTGCAACGCGTGCACGTCGAGCGAGGGCTCGGCGAACGTGCGGGCGTAGAAGGCCTCGGCCGCGCCGGCGTCGGCGGGCGCCAGGCCGGCCTCCTCGAGCATCTCCGCGCCCGGCGGGAGCTCCGACCAGGCCGCCACCTCGTCGTCGGTCGGCGGCACGATGCCGGCATACAGAGAGTCGGGAAGGCGCCCCGCGCGCGGCGCGACGTCGTGCAGCACGCGCATGAGCGCGTGGTTGGCGTTCAGCGCCGGCCCGCCGTAGAGCCCGCTGTGGGCGTCCGCCCGGGCCGTCCGCACCGTGACGCGCCGGTAGACCAGGCCGCGCAGGCCGGTGCAGAGCGCCGCCAGGCCGGGGCGAACCATCTGGATGTCGAAGATCACGGCGGCGTCGGCCGACGATGCGGTCTGCTCGAAGTGGACCTCCGCCGAGTCGCCCTCGCTCTCCTCCTCGCCGTCGATGACGAAGCGGGCGCGCACCGGGAGCCGCCCCTCTGCCGCCAAGCGCTGAACGGCGGCCACCAACATGAACAGGTTGCCCTTGTCGTCGCTGGCGCCGCGGCAGTAGAGGTTCCCGTCGCGCTCCACCGGCTCGAAGGGGTCGCTGGTCCACCGCTCGCGCGGGCCCGGGGGCTGCACGTCGTAGTGTCCGTACAGGATCACCTCGGGCGCGTCACCGCCCCCCGACGGCGGCACCTCGCCCACCACCAGCGGGTGCCCGCCCAGGTCGCGGACCTCGGCCTCACCACCGGCCCGCGCGACCTCCCCGACCAGGAACTCGGCGGCACGACGCATGTCGCCGGCGTGCGCGGGGTCGGCGCTGACGCTGGGGATGCGCAGCAGCTCGTCCAGGCGGGCCCGCTCCTCGGGCGTCACGGGATGTCCGGCACCCCGGCGCGGACGGCCGCGTGGTCGGCCGGGCCGGCCGGCACGATCCCCAGCGGGTTCAGGGCCCGATGGGTGCAGTAGTAGTGCCGGCGGATGTGGTCCATGTCGACGGTGGCGGCCACGCCGGGAACGCGCAGGAGGCGCTCGGTGTGCGCCGACAGGTTCGGATAGTCAACGATGCGACGGATGTTGCACTTGAA
>JARFPS010000241.1 GCA_029288175.1 Miltoncostaea sp.
GGGGATCGCCACCTCGGCGCTCGACCCGCGCGAGGTCTGACGCCAGGTCTCAGGCCTGCGTCGCGCTCTCGCGTGCGACGCAGGTCCCCTGGCCCTCGGCGGCCAGCGTGCCGTCGGGCAGTCGCACCTCGACCTCGGCGCGGAAGCCGTTGCCGGAGCGTCGCGTGATCCGCGAGCGCAGCTCCAGCGTGGTGCCCAGCGGGATGGCGGCGCGCAGCCGGTAGCTCACCTTGGCCGTCATGCCCCAGATGCCGAGGGGCGCGCCCGCGTAGACCAGCATCTCGTCCACCAGGGCGGCGACCAGGCCGCCGTGCATCCGCTCCGGGTATCCCTGGTGCGCATCCCGCGGGGTGAAGCTGGCCACGGCCTCCTCTCCGACCTGACGGATCTCAAGACCGAGACCCTCCGGGTTGGCCGGCCCGCAGACGAAGCAGTCGGGCACGTCCGGCGGGTTGAGGAGCCTGTCGCTCATCGCCGTGCATTCTGCCCGCCGGCCCGCGTCGGCGCGAGCCGGCGGCGGGGGCGTGCTACCTTCCCCCGCGTGACGGCGTTGCTCATCGCGCTCCACTCGGTCGTGTGCGTGGTTCTCGTGCTTCTCGTCCTGCTCCACAGCGGGCGCGACGCGGGCCTTTCGGGAGCGTTCGGCGTGGGCGGCAGCAGCAGCGCCTACGGCGGTTCGACCGCCATCGTGGAGAAGAACCTCGACCGCCTCACGGTCGTCGCCGCGATCGCCTTCTTTCTCACGACCTACGCCCTGTCGCGCGTCGACTTCTAGCCGACCGCTCCGGCTACCGCATCTCCGACCCTCCGCCGCCGTGCGGCTGGGACGGGTCCGTCATCCACGCGTAGGCCTCCGCGAGGCGCAGGATGGTCGCCGAGTTCTTCGCGGTCTGGGCCATGTGCACGAGCTGCTCGATGATCGCCTCGCGGGCCGGGGCGAGGTCCTCGGGATGGGGCATGGGGTCTCCGTCGGTGGTGGTCGGGGCGCGGAGTGTAGGAGAGCGACGTCCGTCCCCTTTGCGCCGGCCGCGCCGCCGGGTAACCTTCCTCGCCGTGGACGCGAAAGCACTTCAGGACGGCGGCAAGTGGTTCGGCGCCATGGTGGCAGTCCCGTTCATCGGGATCCTGCTCTACCTCCAGGCCGTGCTCGGCGTGTACATCCTCGCCTGGATCCTGGGCCTGATCGGCACCATTTTCCGCTAGGCCCGCCGCCGCAGGCTTCTGTCCGCGGCGCGCGAAACCGATAACTCAGTGATGCTGAGGCGCGCCCGATATCTGTTGACCGGTGTGGCGCTCCATTGGCGGCTGTCGGTCTGGGGCGGGTTCCGCTAGGGGCTCGGCCGCTAGCAGGCGTCGGCTCCGGTGAAGCAGGGTCGTGCCTGCTCGTTGACCGACGAGGCGAGGCGCGCGTCGAAGACCCGCGGGGGAACGAAGACCCGCTCGCCCGCGTCGTTCATGGCGACCACAAGCGTCGTGCCCTCGCGCTCCACGACGCAGGGCAGGCGCTCCGACGGGCCGCAGGGGGGCAGATCGGCACCGTCGGTCGTGGTCTGCGACGCGAACGCCACCGACAGGGCGACGACGACCGTCAGCGCGGCCACGCCGACGACCAGGACCACCGCTCCGAGACGTCTCACCCGACCTCCGAGCCGAGACGACGGCGCCGGGGGCGCCGCCCGATCGTGCTGTCCAAGGCCCCGTGACACCGCCGGACGACCGTCGTCACGGTGGGGGAATGCGGCTGAGAGGACTTGAACCTCCACGACCCATAAGGGTCACAAGGCCCTCAACCTTGCGCGTCTACCAATTCCGCCACAGCCGCGGGCGAACCCGGGAAGTGTACCGCGCCACGCGCGTCGGCGCGGCGGCGCTGGATTGCGGCCGGGCCCCCTGATAGCGTCGGGAACACCAGTTCGTATCCCAGGGGGCGATCGGAACATGGACGAGCTCACCGAGCGACAGGCGGCGATCCTCGAGTTCATCGGCGCGCACTGCCGCAACAACGGCTACCCGCCGACCGTCCGCGAGATCGGGCTCGGCGTGGGCCTCGCCTCGCCCTCCACGGTGCACGCGCACCTCGCCAAGCTCGAGGCGTCGGGCCACATCAAGCGCGACCCCACCAAGCCCAGGGCCATGTTCATCTGCTCGTCCGAGCAGCCCGAGATCGCCCCTCCGCCGGTCGAGACCTCGGCTCTGCCCGTGCTCGGTGCGGTGGCCGCCGGAGTCCCGACCCTCGCCGAGGAGCACGTCGAAGACCATGTCGCCTCTCCCTTCCCCGGCGACTTCATGCTCCGCGTCAAGGGCGACTCGATGATCGACGCCGGCATCCTCGAGGGCGACCTGGTGGTGGTGCGGCGCAGCCAGAGCGCCGACCACGGCGAGATCGTGGTCGCGCTGCTCGACGACGAGGCGACGGTCAAGCGCCTGGATCTCGCGGGCGAGCGGCCGGTGCTCATGCCCGAGAACGAGAGCTACGAGCCCATCCCCGCCGAGGCGGCGCGCGTGCTGGGCGTCGTGGTCGGCGTCCTGCGCGCCCTCTGACCGACCGTCCTCCGGTGACGCTCTAAACTCTCTCCCGCGAGTCAGGCAGCCGCGGGCCGCGACAGCGGCTCGAGGAAAGTCCGGACACCACAGAGCAGGGTGCTGGCTAACGGCCAGCGGAGGAAACTCCCGGGAAAGTGCCACAGAAACGACACAGCCACGCGCGTGCGCGGGGCGAAGGTGAAAAGGTGCGGTAAGAGCGCACCAGCGGTCTGGCGACAGGCCGGCTGGGCAAACCCCACCTGGTGCAAGGCCAAGTCGGGACGCTACGGGTTGCTCGCCCAGTCCCAGGTCGGCCGCATGAGGCGCTCGGCAACGGGCGTCCCAGATAGATGGTTGCCCTCGACAGAATCCGGCTTACGGCTCGCTGTCCCAGTGGCCCACCTCGGTGGGCCACTGGCATGTCCGCCGGTCGCTAGCCCTCCTCGGGGCGCGTGCCCGTGCCGCGACGGGCTCCGACGTACCCGTTGACGACCGCCACCTGGGTACGATCGATGACGGCGTACAGCGCGGCGAGCGCGTGCGGCTCGAAGTCCTCGCCCGAGGCGGTGCCGGCCTCGGCCTCGGCGATCGTGGCGACCGCGTACCGCAGGTGCTCGGCGATGACCGACGCGCCGGCGCCCCCCTGCACCCCGCCGCGGTAGCCGGCCAACTCCGCGCGACCGGCGATCGCGCTGGCGCGTCCGGCGTCCAGAGCGGCGGCGACCACCCGCAGGTAGCGGACCGCTCCACGTCGCAGGGCCGGCTCTGACGGCGCAGGGATGGGTGGCGGCACGTCGCGGTTGTAGCCCGCCAGCACCCGCTCGACGATCTGCTCCGTCCGGGAGTTGAGCCACCTCGCCATCTTCGGGCACGCGGGGATCTCCGGCGGTCGACGCGCGAGACGGCGCGGCGCGGGGACGGCGGCGCCGCGGTCCTCGAGCCAGCGCTTCAGCTCCTCCACCTCGAACCGCCGGTGGCCGCCCACGGTGCGATGCGACGGCAGCCGACCGCGATCGGCCCAGCCCCGGATGGTGGCCACGCTCACCCCGATGACCGCGGCCGCCTCGCTGGCCGTGAGGGTTCTGGGCTCCCCCCTGCGGTTGCGGGACCGGGGCCAGTCGCTCTGCGGGTCTGCCATCTGCTCGTCCTGTTCCATTTCTCGTCTCACGCGATGAGAGCTTTTCCGAGCCTGCGGTCGTTGTCCTGCTCGCCGGCAAGGGATCTCGCGCGATCGGGCGAATCTGGTGGGGCGATGCCCCAAAGGCCGACGTCATCCGCCGTGTCCCGTTTCTCCCTGGCGGTCGCTTCGCTCGCGACGGTCGCGGTGCTGGTCGTGGGCACGCTCGCGCTGCTCGTGGAGATGCGATCCGGCCTGGCTCCGGCGGGCGAGCGCGCCGAGGAGCGGGCGGTGGCGTTGGCCGCCGCCGTCGAGGGCGCTCCCGCCCCCCGCGCGACGCGTCTGGCGCGTGACGTCGGCGGCCCGGTGCGCGTCAGCCGCGCTGGTGAGGTCGTGGTCGTCACCGGCCCGGACGCCCTCTGGGCGGCCGGATCCGCCGGACCGATGGCCGGCCTGGGTGACCTGGGCGCCGGCTGGACCGTCGGCGATGCGCACGTGTCCGCCGCGTCGACGGCGGCCGACGGCACGGTGGTCGAGGCCCGCGGCGGAGTATCGGGGGCGGCGACCACGCTGACCCCGGCCATCTGGGTGGTCCTCGTGGGTGCCGTGCTGGCCGGACTGGCGGCGTTCCTGCTGGCGGCGGCACACCGGCGGGGCGTGCGCCGGGCGCTGCGACTGGCCGATGAGCGTGTCGTGATCGACGAGCGCCGCGTGAGGGCCCACGAGGAGGCCGTCGAGGCGGGCATCGAGACCCTGACGGCCACCGTCATGCCGCTGCCGATGCCGATCGCGGCCGCGACGGGCCAGGGGCGGCTGGTGCGCAACGATGCGCTTGTCCGGATGGCCGACGACCTCGCCCCCGGCGATGCGGCGGCTCTGGACGGGGCGGTCGCGCGAGGGCTCTCGGGGAGCGGACCCGTCAGCGACCGCGTGGAGCTCGACGACGGGCGCGTCATGAGCGCGGAGTCGTGGAGCATGCCGGTGGGGCGGGTCGTGGCGATCCTCGACCGCACCGAGCAGGAGCGCCTTGCGGAGCTGCGACGCCGGATCAGCGCCGGAGCGGCCCGGCGCCTGCGCGCGCCGCTGTCCGAGCTGCACACCCTCGCGGCGGAGATGAACGCCACGGCGCCGGCGGCCCAGGCGACCATGGCCGCGAGGATGCTGGCCGTCGTGGACCGCCTTCGCGGCCTCACCCGGTCGATGGTGCGCGGTACCGAGCACGACACGGCCGTGACGCTGCGCCCGGAGCGCATCGGCGTCTCCGGTCTGCTGTGGGGGATCGCCCGCGGCGAGGAGGACCGCCTGCGAGAGGGAGGGCGCCGCCTGGAGATCGACGTGGCCGACGGGACCCCCTCCGCGTGGGCCGACCTCGATCGCCTCCAGGAGATCCTCTCGGCCCTGGTGGCCAACGCCGAGCGCTTCACGCCGGTCGGGGGCACCATCACGCTGTGGGCGGCGCCGTCTCGCGAGGGCCGTGTGGTGATGGGCGTCCGCGACACCGGGCCGGGCGTGGGTCCGGCCGAGCTGCGCGCGGTGTTCGAGCCCTTCGTGCGCGGCGCGGACGCGCTCGATCGTCCCGGCGACGGCCTGGGGCTCTCCGGGGCCCGCGCCCTCGCCGAGCGCCTCGGTGGCACGTTGACCATCGACCCCGGCCGTGACGGTGGCCCCCGCCTGGATCTGCCCGCCGCCCCCGGGGGGCTTCGTCGCGACGAGCCCGCGGTGGCCTCGGCGGCCTAGCCTCGTCCGGCCCCCGTCGGGGCGGACAGGGCCTTCTCCATGAGGTGGGCACCGCGCGAGCCGTACACGAGCCGGCCCAGCCACCACCGCTTGCTCGCGACGACAGAGTAGCCGCGCGATCGATAGAGGCTGATCGCCCCCTCGTTCTCCCAGACGACCACCAGCCGCACGGAGCCACGCCCGGCCGCCCGGGCGCCTCGTTCACACGCCTCGAGCAACGCGATCCCCAGGCCGCGACGGCGGGCCCGCTCGGCGACCACGACCTCTTCGATGTAGGCGTCCTCGGGCCGGCGGCGCCCGGCGTCGATGAGCGACCAGACCATGAGCGCCCACATGGTCCGCGCCCAGCCCAGCGAGGCCGCCAGCTCGCGCACCGACGCCGGCGAGCCGTGCCGCCCGAGATCGAGGTGCGCCACGCCCACCAGCCCGCGGGCGTCATCGACCACGTAGTAGGTCTCGCCCCTGCCGATCTCGCGGCGCACGAGGTCCGCGAGACGGGCGCCGCCACCACCACCCAGCGCCGGGCGGAACTTGTCGCCCAGGCCGTTCATCAGCAACTCGGCCATCCCGTCGGCGTCGTCGGGCCGCGCGACGCGCACGGCGTGGGTCGGGGCGCCGGACGGTCTCACGCGACGGCACACTAGTGCCCCGCTCGCCGCTGCGCTCCGGCCGGCGGCGCGGCGGGCCGGCCGCCCCCCGCCTCCCGCCGGGTGGGAGCGACCGCTCGCGGCAGCTAGGGTGGGCAGGTGGGCGAGGGGAGTCGGGCGTGAGCTGGGCGGCGCCGGTCGTCCCGCAGAGACGCGTCGCCGTAATGGCCTACGGGTCGCTGCTGTACGACCCCGGACCCGACCTGGGGCCGCTCGTGCAGGAGCGGATCCCGCGGCGCACCCCCTTCCCGGTCGAGTACGGCCGTGTCAGCGCGAAGTGGGGCGGGGGCCCGGTGCTGGTGCCACACCCCGACGGCGGGCGGGTCGAGGGCGCCCTGCTGGTGCTCACGCCCGCATGCGACCTGGGCACGGCGGTGGAGGCCCTGCGCGTCCGCGAGGGGCTGGCCGGCCCCGAGGGGGTGGTGGAGGTCGCGGCGGGGGACGCCGACCTGATGGTCATCGCCGCGTCGCTGCCCCGCAACCTGCCGTTGCCCGACATGACCCCTCCGGAGCTCGCCCGTCGCGCCGCCGACAGCGTCGTCAACGGCTCGTTGAACGGCGTGGCCTACCTGCGCGGCGCGCTCGACGCCGGGATCGAGACCCCCCGGAGTCGGGCCTACGCCCGCGAGATCCTGGAGCTGGCCGGTGTCGACGATCTGGAAGAGGCCGAGCGCCGGTTGGTAGCGTTCCGCGACCGCGGCTGAGGTAGGGGGATCGAATGGGCTGGGACGACGTCTCGCGATGGCAACCTGTCGACCTGGCGGCGGCGTTCGCGATGGGCGACGCCGTGCAGCCCGTCGACGTGCGCGACCTGGGCTACCGCGAGGCCACGGAGCAGGTGAAGAACGCTCTCCGCGTCGAGCCGCTCGAGTTCGAGGACCAGATCGCGGGCCTGCCCGAGGACAAGGAGCTCATCTTCTACTGCGACCGCCCGGGCGAGGCCACGAGCCTGAAGATCGCCATGTGGGCGTTCGATCACGGGCGCTCCAGGGTGGGCGTGCTGGTGGGCGGCTGGAGCGCCTGGGCGGAGGGCGACTACCCGGTGGAGGACAAGCCCGCGTCGTAGGGCCTAGTCCCCGGCCTTGGGGGTCAGGCCGTAGGTCTCCTCGAGCCACTCGGGGAGCACCGCCGCGATGGCACGGCACAGGAGCTCGCGCTCGGCGATCGCCACGCGGGCGCCCACCTCCATGACGAGCCTCGACTCGTCGCCACGCACGCCGGAGACGCCGCTGACCATCTCCTCGGCCTCCGACTTGTTGTAGACCATCGCCCGTGCCGCCATCGGCCAGCGCTCCTTGGTCCACTCGATCAGCGCGGTCTCGAGGGGCGTCGGGTCATATCCGAGCAGGGCCCTCTGAAGATCGTTCGGCGTGGAGTCGGACTCGCGCATGGTCACCTCGAGGTCGCGTTCGGCGGCCCGGGAGTCTACCCGCGCCTCCTTCCGGCACCGCCCCACACCGGGAGGCCCACGGCGCTCCGGCCCGCCGCGCGCGCGGCGGGCTTGCGGGCAGCCCACGCCAACGTTCCCGGGCGGGGCACTAGACTCCGGGCGGTGCGGACCTTCATCCTGCTCTCCACGCTGACGCACCAGGGAATGGAGACCCTGGCGGTCACGCCCGAGCGGCTGTTCGAGGTCAACAGGGAGATCGAGGCGCTCGGCGGGCGCGTGGTCGATCAGTGGGCCGTCCTGGGCCCCTACGACTTCCTCAGCGTCATCGAGGCCCCCGACGAGGCCGCCGTGGCCGAGATCACGATGGAGCTCTCATCGCGTGGCAGCGCCCACTTCGAGACGCTGACCGCCGTCGAGATCGAGGACCTGGTCGAGCCGCCCGAGACCTCGGGCTAGCCCACCCGGCGCCAGCGCTCCGATCCGCACAGCGTGCAGATCGGAAGGACAAGGATGCCGTCGTTCTCGCGGGGCGACTTGATCAGCAGGTCGCACTCGTCGCAGCGGAACTCGCCCGAGACCTCGTCTCCCGTGGTGTAGCGCTCCTGCTCGGGGGGCGTGCCGGCCACGGTCAGCCCCGGCGCGCGCTGCGCGTCGTTGTCCTCGCTCATCGGCTCGGGAGTCTACGCGGCGACGGCGGCGAGGATGCTGACGGTGGCGACGATGGCGAACAACGCCAGCCCGGCGACGAGCATGATGCGCTCCGACGCCCCGTGCAGCCGCCCCTCCTGCGAGCTGCGCCGCCGGAAAAGGCGAGGAAGCGCGCCCTCGTTGAGCCAGCGCTCGCAGTAGGGGCAGAACTCCGCCTCGGCGAGCAGCGGAAGGCCGCATCGGTGGCAGGCCGGTGTCTCGTCGGAGCGGTGGTGTCCTTGTAGGTCAGGCTCGGAACGCACTGGAGTTCTCCGCTCAGGCCCTTTCGGGCGTGCACCCACGGGGGTGCCGGGCACCATACACCGAACGACCGCCGCGCGCCGAAACGGTGTTCGCGCGCCCGGGCGGGGTTCTCATGCGTCGTCCGCGAAGAACCGCTTGGTGGCGTCCCAGCCGGGCCCCGCCCCGGCCCCGTCACCGTTCGGGCCCTCGTCCGAGAGCATCGGGAAGGCGGCGTCGGTCGGATCGTCCGGCGCCGAGTCGTCGCGGTCGGCATCGGGTCGCAGCTCCTCGATCTCACCGACCTTGGCCTCGATCTCCATGAGCTTGTTCTCGACCTCGGCGATCTCGGGTCCGAGCAGGTCGCCCGAGAGTCGTCCGGAGGAGACCAGTTCGTAGGTCCGCTCGCCCAGCGCCTCCAACGCGGCTCGGTGCTGGCGCAGCAGCATGCGCCGCTCGCCCTCGGTGCGGGCCCTCTTCAGCGAGGACTGCACATCGTCCACGATGCGGTTCGCCTGTCTGGTGAGGCCATCGATCACGTTCACGCACACCCCCTTGCCGACGCGGCCAGTTTGGCACACCCCGAGGCCGTGACGCCATCCCCGCCACGGCCTCGTGACGGAGCCGTCACGGTGCGCGCGTCGGGGGTCGGAGAGGGGCTCCTAGCGTGGTCGGCATGGAGCGCGCGATCGATCGGCGGGGGCAGGCCACGGTCGAGACGGTGGGCCTGTGGGCGCTCGTCGCCACCCTCGTTCTGGCGTTCGGGGCGCTTGCCGCGCGTGAGGTGGTGGTGACGCCGCCACAGCCTCGGGCCGTGGAACGGGCGCTGAGCCCGCTCGACCCACTCGACGACCGCGTCCTCTCCCTCCGTCACCCGGGGCAAGGCGGCATCTGGCCGGGCTCCCGGACGATCGCCGGGGCCGCGGCGGACGCCGCCGTCTATCGCGCATCGCTCGACAGCGCGGCCGCCGACGGCTTCGTCGATCGGCTTCGCATGCGCGGGCGCGAGGCGATCGACGACCCGGAGGCCCTGGCGCGCATCATCTTCACC
>JARFPS010000254.1 GCA_029288175.1 Miltoncostaea sp.
GATGAGCGCCGGCGGGCCGGTCGCGCGCCGGGTGGGCGGCCGGAGGGCTAGTTCTGGTCCGCGGTGGCCCGGAGCCACTCGGCGAACAGGCTCTCGACGCGCTTCTGGTTCATCTCGTTGAGGGCCGCACGACCCTCGACCGGCAGCGAGTCGAGCCAGCGGGCCCGCAAGCGCACCAGGTAGGCCATCACCGCGGGGTGGGTGTTGTCGAGGCTTCTGATCACGCGGTTCATCGTGCAGGCCGGGCGAGCCGCCCGGCACCCTCTCGCGGATGGTGCTGCCCCCCCGGCGGTCGAGCCCGGACCTGACTGAAGGTTTATGCAGGTTCCGGGCGCGCGACCCGGGTCACGGCGATCGCCCGTGCCCGCCCGCGCGTCAGACGTCGGAGCGCGAGCGGATGAACGCCGTCAGGCCGAACGTGCTGACCGGGGCCAGGCCGAGCTTGCGGTAGAAGCCCTCGGCGCCGCGCTCGGCCACGAGCACCTGGTGGTGGAAGGTGTCGAGCGGGTAGTGGCGGAGGATCTCCTGGGTGAGCCGTCGTCCGATGCCCTGCCGCTGGCGATCGGGGCTGACGAGGATGTCGGCGATGTAGACGGCGAACGCCTCGTCCGACATGGCGCGGGCGAAGCCGATGACCTCGTCGTCGTACAGCGCCACGACCGAGAAGGACGAGCACTCGATGGCGCGGCGCAGCCGCGTGGGGTCCTTCGCGTGGGTCCAGCCGTGCGCCCGGTACAGCTCCACGATGCCAAGGAAGTGGTCGGCCAGCACGGCCTCGCGGATGGTCACGTCTTGCTTCATGGTCGCCACGTCGCGCTCCCTCGTCTGCGTGGAGCCTAGCCGTGTCGGCGGGCGACGCCGAGGGACGGTGACGACCGGCGTGGACGGCCGCGGCGCGCGGGTATAGTCATCGGCTGTGCCGGCCCCCGAGCGCCATCTGTCGGAGCGCTACGAGCCCGCGCCGATCGAAGCCCGCTGGCAGGCCCTCTGGGAGGCGGAGGAGGCCTTCCGCGCGGAGCCGGTGTCGCGCGACGGGGTGGACGGCGAGCCTCCGGACGCGCCCAAGGAGTACGTCCTCGAGATGCTCCCGTACCCCTCCGGCGAGATCCACATGGGGCACGTGAAGAACTACACGATGGGCGACGTGCTGGCGCACTTCCGGCGCCGCCGCGGCGCGCGCGTGTTCCACCCCATGGGCTACGACGCCTTCGGCCTGCCCGCCGAGAACGCGGCCATCCGCACCGGAACGCCGCCCGGCGAGGGCACGCGCGCCAACATCGCGCGCATACGCGAGCAGCTGAAGCGACTGGGCTTCGCCGTCGACTGGGCCACCGAGATCTCGACGTGCGAGCCCCAGTACTACCGCTGGACCCAATGGCTCTTCCTGCGATTTCTCGAGGCCGGCCTGGCCGAGCGCCGCGAGGCTCCGGTCAACTGGTGCCCCAACGACGCCACCGTCCTGGCCAACGAGCAGGTGGTCGACGGTCGCTGCGAGCGGTGCGGCACCGAGGTGGAGCAGCGGCAGCTCACGCAGTGGTTCTTCAGGATCACCGACTACGCCCAGGCGCTGCTCGACGACATGGACCTGCTCGTCGATTGGCCCGAGCGCGTGCTCACCATGCAGCGCAACTGGATCGGGCGCTCCGAGGGCGCGAGGGTCGAGTTCGAGGTGGAGGGCGAGGGCGAGCGCATCCCCGTGTTCACCACGCGGCCTGACACCCTGTTCGGGGCGACGTTCTTCCTGCTGGCCCCGGAGCACCCCCTGGTCGGGTGGCTGATCGACGGCCGGCCCGAGGCCGACGACGTGCGGGCCTATGCGCGCGCGGCC
Organism: Miltoncostaea sp.; assembly: GCA_029288175.1. GTDB lineage: Bacteria > Actinomycetota > Thermoleophilia > Miltoncostaeales > Miltoncostaeaceae > JARFPS01. Next base: position 1,829 of record JARFPS010000254.1, read on the forward strand.
GCGGCCGCAGGGGCCGTCGAGCGCGGCGCGGGCGATCGGCCCAAGACCGGCGTGGACACCGGGCGCCGCGTGATCAACCCGGTCAACGGGGAGGCCATCCCGGTCTGGGTCGCCGACTACGTGCTCATGGACTACGGCACGGGTGCGGTGATGGCGGTGCCCGCGCACGACCAGCGCGACTTCGAGTTCGCCGCCGCGCACGGGCTGCCCGTGCGACGGGTCATCGCGGAGCCCTGCGGTTCGGCGGACGACCCCCTCGACGGCGAGGCGTACACCGGGCCGGGCGCCGCGGTGAACTCGTCGTTCCTGGACGGCATGGAGGTCGACGAGGCGAAGGCGGCGGTGTCCGCGTGGCTCGAGGAACGCGAGCTGGGGGAGGCCACGGTCGACTACCGCCTGCGCGATTGGCTCATCTCGCGCCAGCGCTACTGGGGCGCCCCGATCCCGGTGATCCACTGCGAGTCCTGCGGCACGGTGCCGGTGCCCGACGAGGACCTGCCGGTGGTGCTCCCCGAGGTGGACGACTACGCGCCGAAGGGGCAGAGCCCGCTGGCCGCCGCGACCGACTGGGTGAGGGTGTCGTGCCCGTCGTGCGGCGCGGACGCGGCGCGCGAGACCGACACCATGGACACCTTCGTCGACTCCTCCTGGTACTTCCTCCGCTACACGGCCCCGAACTACTCCGACGGGCCCTTCGAGCGCGAGGTCCTCGACTACTGGATGCCGGTCGACCAGTACATCGGGGGCATCGAGCACGCGGTGCTGCACCTGATGTACGCGCGCTTCTTCGTCAAGGTGCTCAACGACATCGGGCTGGTGGGCGCCCGGGAGCCGTTCGCGCGCCTGTTCACCCAGGGGATGATCTACCGCGACGGCGCGAAGATGAGCAAGAGCAAGGGCAACGTGGTGGCACCGGACGAGATCGTGGACCGCTACGGCGCCGACACCCTCCGCCTGTACGTGCTCTTCATGGGCCCCGCGGCCGACGACATCGAGTGGAGCGACCGCGGCGTGGAGGGCCAGCGACGGTTCCTGGACCGGGTCTGGCGATTGGTGGCCTCGCAGGAGCCCGGCGCGCCCGCGGCCCGGCCCGATCGCGAGGCGCTTGAGGGCAACGAGGCGGCATTGGCGCTCGTCCGCAAGGCGGAGCAGACCGTGGCGGGGGTCACCCAGGACATCGACGAGAGGTTCTCGTTCCACACCGCCATCGCCGCGCTGCACGAGCTGGTCAACCTGGCCACCAAGGGCATGTCGGACGAAGCGCTGGACGACGAGGCCGGCCGGGGGGCGCTTCGGTACGCCTCTCAGATCGTGGTGTCGCTGCTGTTCCCGTTCGCTCCCCATATCGCATCCGAGCTCGGGGGCTCGCTCGGCATGGAGCGTCTGTGGGAGCGGCCCTGGCCCGAGGCGGACGAGGCCTTCCTGACCGCCGAGGAGATCACCGTGGTCGTGCAGGTCAACGGGAAGCTGCGCGATCGCCTTCAGGCGCCGGCCGACCTTGACGACGCGGGCATGGCGGCGATGGCCCGCGAGCTGCCCAAGGTGGCGGCGGCCATCGAGGGCAAGTCGGTGGTGCGCGAGGTGGTCGTCCCGGGGCGGCTGGTCAACCTGGTCGTGAAGTAGTCGCCGGCCGCGGCCGGTGCGTCCGTTCGCCGTGACGTCCGTGTCGAAGGGGTCGCCG
>JARFPS010000119.1 GCA_029288175.1 Miltoncostaea sp.
GCCCTGGTCGCCCACTACCGCATTCCGCTCTTCCTGCTGGCCTTCGCGCTGGCCTACGGGGTGCTGGGCTACTGGCTCTTCGCGGGGTGGGCGTTCGTGGACGCGCTCTACATGACGGTGATCGCCCTCAGCACCGTGGGATTCCAGGAGGTGCAGCCGCTCAGCACCGGCGAGCGCATCTTCACGATCAGCGTGATCCTGATCGGCGTGGGGGCGGTCTTCACGGCCATCGGGCTGGTCACCGAGCACGCCGCCTCGGGGGTGCTGGGGCGTGAGCTGCGGCGGCTGCGGGTGAAGGCCCGGCTCGACAAGCTGAACGACCACGTCATCGTGTGCGGCTACGGGCGCGTGGGCCGCGCGACGGTGGCCGAGCTGGCCGCCTCGGGCCGGCAGACGCTGGTCATCGACACCGACGACCGCCTGTCGGGCGTGCCGAGTCAGGACGGCGTGGCCTGGCTGCACGACGACGCCACGCACGAGGCCGTGCTCGATGAGGCCGGCATCGGCCGGGCGCGCGCGCTGATCACGGCGATCGGCTCGGACGCGGTCAACGTCTACATCACGCTGACGGCGCGCATGCTCAACCCGGATCTCAACATCATCGCGCTGGCCACCGACCCCGAGGCCTACGACCAGCTGCTTCGGGCCGGGGCCGACCGGGTCACCTCGCTCAGCGCCATCGGCGGGCACAACCTGGCGAGCCACGCCCTGCACCCGAACCTGGCCGACTTCATCGACATGAGCACCGCCAGCTCCGAGCAGATGGTGCAGGAGGTCACTGTGGCCGCGGGGTCGCACCTGGACGGCGCGGCCATCCGCGACCTGCGCGGCGCGCGCACGCGGGTGGCGCCCGACGAGGTGGCCGTGGTGGGCCTGAAGCCGCGCGACGGCGAGATGCTGACCTCGCCGCCCGTGGAGCGCGTGCTCAGCGCCGGCGACATCATCATCCTCTGGGGCACGCCCGACGCGCGGCGCGCCCTGCTCGACGGCGCGCCCGCCGCCACGGACGCCTGAGGTGTTAGCCCTGTCGCGCGGGCCCCGCCCGCTCCGGCGCGATGCGGATGAGCACGCGCTGCTCGCGCTCCATGCGCTGCCGGTAGTCGTCCCAGTCCATGCCGGCGGCATCGGTGAAGCGCTGCCGGTAGTCGACCAGCGGCTCCATGGCCTCGGGCAGGGAGAGGATGGACGCCGTGCCCTCCACCCAGGTCCACGGGCCGAAGAAGCGGTCGGTGAACATGCAGACCTGCGCCCAGGGGTCGTCGCGCAGGTAGCGCACCTTGTAGGCGGTCTCGCGCGAGCTGATGACGATGAGGCCCTCGTCGTCGACCGCGGCGACGATCGGCGACATTCGGACCGTTCCGTCCGGATGGCGGGTGGCCAGCACCCCCCGGTGGCTCTGGCGGATGAACTCGCGTGCCCCGTCCACGTCCATGGCGCATGCTCCCCATGTGGCTGACCCTCGTTTCTAGGATGAGCCTATGGCTTCGGTGAGCTTCCAGGTCCGACACTCCTTCGCCGCCTCGCCGCGGGAGGTGTGGGACGCCCTGGTCGACTGGAAGGGCCACGAGGAGTGGGTGCCCTCCACGCGCATGGAGGTCGACCCCGGCGACCCCACGGCGGTCGGCGCCACGTTCACGGCGTTCACCGGCTACAGGCCGCTGGTGCTGGAGGACCGCATGCGCGTCGTCCGCTGCGACTGGAACGAGGAGACGCAGACGGGGGAGTGCGAGGTCGAGAAGCTGGGTCCGTTCCTGACCGGGCGCGCCGGGTTCACCCTCACGCCCGAGGGCGAGGGGTCGGTGGTCGACTGGTTCGAGGACCTCACCGTGCCCAAGACGCCCCAGTTCGCCGCGCCCGCCGCCGGATGGGTCGGGTCGACCGGTTTCCGCCGCGCGATGAAGAAGCTCGACAAGCTCCTGACCGCCGAGGGCGCCGCCACCTGATGGCCGACCGTCCCATCGCATCCTCGCGGCAGATCGCGGCCCCGCCCGAGGTGGTCCACGATCTGCTCACCTCGGTCGAGGCGTGGCAGCTGTGGTCGCCTCACGTGGCGAGCGTCGACCCGCCCCATGGCCGGGTGGAGGAGGGCTGGAGGGGTCGGGTGCGCGCCTGGTTCGCGCCGGTGCCCACCGAGATGATCGTGACGCTGGTCGTGCCGGATCGCGGCATGGAGTGGGAGACCCCGTGGCTGGGGCACACGCTGCGCTACAGCCAGCGCATCGAACCCACGCCGGCGGGGTCGCGCGTGGACTTCGAGGCCCGGGTCGAGGGCCCGCTGGCGGGCGTGATCACGGCGGTCGCGCGGCCCCTGTCCGGACTCGGCCAGCGCCGCCGCCTCGCCCGGCTCGCGGCCCTGGCCGAGCTGATGGCGCGCCCGTCCGACGAGTGAGCGCAGAGCCCTTCCCCGCGGCTTCGCTCGACGGTCCGTGGAGCGCGCCCGACATCGCCGAGTACCTCGACGGCGCGCGCATCCCGGTGCGGCTGGCAAAGCAGGCGCCCGACGGCTGGCCCGGAATCGTCTCGCTGTGGTTCATGCGCTCGGGCGACCAGATCCTCTGCGCGACGCGGCGCGATGCCAGGACCACGGCCTCCCTGGTCCAGCATCCCCGGTGCGCCTTCGAGGTGTCGGGCGAGACGATCCCCTATCGGGGTGTGCGCGGGCGGGCGACGGTGGAGGTCGACGACCGCGACGCCGAGGCGGTCCTCACCGCGCTGATCGAGCGCTACCTGGGAAGCGTGGACACCCCGTTCGCCCGGTGGCTGCTGGGGCGGATCGACGGCGAGGTGGTGCTGCGTCTGACCCCCGTCAGCATCAGCAGCTGGGACTTCGGCGAGCGGATGCCCGCCGCGGGCTGAGGCTCCCCGCCCGGCGGCGCGGACGGGTCGGAGCATCGGCTGGGCCGAACGTCCCGTCGCGGACGGCCCCGATCGCCGCGATACCGTGCGGTGTGATGATCGCCTTCCTGCTCTGGCTCCTGCTGCTGGTCATCGCCTGGCCGCTGGCGCTGCTGGCGCTGCTTCTCTACCCGCTGGTCTGGCTGCTGCTGCTGCCGTTCCGGCTGATCGGGGTGACGGTGTCGGGGGTCCTCGACCTCATCAAGGGGATCATCACGCTGCCGGTGCGGGTGTTCCGGCGCAGGTCGGCCTAGCCCTCCGCCGCGCGTCGTTCCCGGCGGGCCACCGCCCTCATGATCCGATGCCCGCGTGCCCCGGCACCGGTGCCCAGCGCCGGCGAAGCAGCTTTTCCACGCCGACCACCGCGAAGATCACCAGGCCGACCGCGAAGATGCGGCCCCACGACTCGACCGAGAGGGCCTCGCTCTCGAACAGGCGCTGCATGACCGGCA
>JARFPS010000138.1 GCA_029288175.1 Miltoncostaea sp.
CTGGGCCCCGTCGGCGGCGGCATGCTCGGCGCGCCGCGCGGCGATCTCGGCCTCGGGGTCCTCGGGCAGCCTCGCCCGCTCCGCGCGCAGGGGCCCCAGGGACGCCTCGGCGCGGTCACGGGTCGTGCGGGCCCGCTCGCGCGCCGACTCGAGATGCTCCAGACGGAAGATGTCGCGCAGCACGCGTGCCCGGTCGGTGGGCGTGGCGCGGAGCAGCTCCGCGAAGCGTCCCTGTGGCAGCACGACGGTCTTGAGGAAGGCCGCGGGGCCCAGACCCACCAGGCGCTCGATCTCGGCGTTGACGGCGGCCTCTCCGTCGATCGTCCGCGAGGGGTCGTCCAGCGAGGTCAGCTCGTGGCGGGCGGGCGGCGAGCCCGCGACGCTGCGCGAACGCGTGACACGATGACGGCTCCCTCCCACCTCGAAGTCGAGCGAGACGCTCATCACCGGGGCACCGTGGGCGATCAGGTCGCGCGAGCGCCCCTCGAAGGTCGAGCGGTTGTAGAGCGCGTAGACGATCGCCTCCAGCAGCGAGCTCTTCCCCGCGCCCGTGTCGCCCACGACGGCCACCAGCCCGCGTCCGTCGAAGTCGACCGTGGTCTCGTCGGCGTAGCTGCGCACGCCCGACAGGCGCAGGCTCAGTGGCCTCACGGCGTCGTGCCGGCCGTGGGCCGGGAGGGTGGCGCGGTCTCATCCGTCGCCGAGCGCTCGCCGGGCCCCTCATCCCCACCGCCGAGCTCCACGAGCTCGTCGGGCTCGTAGTCCCGCTCGTGCCGGGCGGCCTCGGCGAGGTCCTCGAAGCGCCCGAGCAGACGGTCCAGCCGGGGTCCGCTCACGCCGTCGGCCACGAGGTAGTCGCGCAGGAGCTCCGAGAGGGGCGCGGCCCCCTCGTTCGGGCCGGGCTCGTGGTCGTCTGCGCCCCGCTCGGGCCGTGACGCCACCACCTCGACGACCCGCGCCTCAGGCAGCGCGTCCCGGACCCGGTCGGCAAGCGCCGCCGCCGGCTCCTCGCCCGTGACGATCGCACGGCAGAGCGCCCCGACGGTCTCCGGCGCGCGGCGAGCAAGTTCGTCGATCCCACCCTGGACCGTGATCAGTGGACGACCGGCGGCGAGGGGCACCGTCTCGACCCGGGGCACGTCCCCCGGCATGGCCGTGACGAGCGCGACCGACTTCCGGTCGCCGGCCTCCGAGAAGTCGAGCGGCACGGGCGAGCCCGCGTAGCGCCCGCGGTCACCGATCGGCTGAGGACGATGGATGTGGCCGAGCGCCACGTAGTCGAGGCGGGGGAGCGCGTCCGGGTCGGCGCTGAGGGACTCGGCGCGGCCGGGGTCGGCCGCTGCGTTCGACAGCTGCGCGCCCGCCACGTGGATGTGGGCGGCCAGGATGCGCCGATCGCCGGGAGACGCCTCGCGGGCGAGCCGCTCGGCTGCGCCCCCCAGTCGCCGTGCGAGGTCGGCGCGGTAGGCCGCGGCCTGGTCGTCGGGGCCGCCCGAGCGGTTGGGGTGCGGATAGGGGATCGAGGCGACGAGCGCGCGCCCGCCGTCGCGCAGCGGCACGGTGCGCAGGGGGTCGTCGTCGGATGCCGCGAACGAGACGTGCTCGGCGACGCCCGGCAGCCGCCCGAGCGCCCGGAACAGCGAGGGCGAGTCGTGGTTGCCGCAGACGACGTGCACCGGGCACAGCCCGGCAAGGTCGCGCAGGGCCTCGACGCCGCGCAGAAGATCGTCGTGGCCGGGCCTGGCGCTGTCCCAGAGGTCGCCCGCGTGCACGATGAGGTCGGGCCGGGCGTCGCGGGCGATGTCCAGGATCTCGGCGATGACGGCGTCGTGATCGGCCGCCCGGGACTCGCGCAGGGTCCGGCGGCCCAGGTGCCAGTCGGCGAGGTGCAACACACGCATCGAAAGCGAAGGTAGTGAGTCGGCCGGACGCATGTTCGCCACGGGTGGCAACCGCGTTCCGGATTTCGCGACCGTCCGCCTAAACTGTCGCCGACCGCCGACACCGACGATCGAGGAGACACGCGGGCGTGAGCAGGAAGTGGATCATCCGAACGGTGGCCGCGGCCATCCTGGTGCTGGCCGCGCTGATCACGCTCAGCGCGTGCAGTAGCGACGACGACGGGGGCGACGACGGGGCCGGTGTCACCGGCGTGGCCGAGATCACCGAGCGCTTCCAGGGGCTGCCTCAGAGCGGGCAGACCGTCGGTGAGGAGAACGCGCCGGTCGAGATCGTGGAGTACGGCGACATGCAGTGCCCCTTCTGCGCCACGGCGGCCGAGTCGCTGAACCCCCAGATCCTCGACGAGCTCGTCCGGACCGGCGACGCGAAGCTCACCTTCGTGCCCGTCGCGTTCATCGGCCCCGACTCCGAGACGGGGGCCCTGGCCGTGCTGGCGGCGGCCAACCAGGACCTCACCTGGAACCTGACCGAGATCCTGTTCGCCAACCAGGGCGACGAGAACAGCGGATGGCTCAGCGAGGACTTCGCGCGCGACGCTGCGGCCGCGGCCGGTCTGGACCTGGCGACCTTCGACGAGGACTTCCAGGCCGACGAGACCGTGGAGGCGCTGTTCGACTCGCGCGAGCGCTTCACCTCCGACGAGGGCTCGGGGACGCCGCACTACGTGGTGCGTGGTCCCAACGGCCAGCAGATCATCCCCGGTCAGCCCACCATCGAGGACCTTCAGCAGGCCGTTCAGGAGGTCAGCTGAGCGGCGTGGCGCGCCGGTTGCTCGACGGCGACCGGCGCGAGCTCTCCCTTCGCGCCGCGCTGGCCGTCGTGGCGCTGGCGGGGATCGCCGTGGCCGCCTATCTGGTCGTGGTCCGAGTGCAGGGCCAGTCGCCCACCTGCGTGGTCGGCGGCGGATGCGCCACGGTCCAGGAGAGCGAGTACTCGACCGTCCTCGGCATCCCGGTCGCGGTGCTCGGACTCGTCTCCTACCTGGGCCTCGCGACGTCGGCGATCCTGCCCGGCTTCCTGGGCCGGTGCCTCGGTCTGTTCGTGGGCATCGTGGCGGCCGGCTTCTCGATCTGGCTCACATGGCTCGAGGTCGCCGTCATCGAGGCCATCTGTCCGTGGTGCGTGGTCAGCGCCGGGCTGAGCGTGGCGGCGCTGGGCATCGTCGTCGCCCGCGTGGTCGTCACCAGCCCTCCCGACGGCCCCTCTCAGGCCGCCGTGGCCTCGCCGAGCCCCGCCCGCCGGTAGGGCACGAAGCGCTCGTCGGTCACCACCAGGCCTCCGATCGAGATCGCGATGCCGGCCAGCGCCGGCACCAGCACCGCCGGTCCGGGGGTGGCGACGTCGAAGAACTCCCGCCAGCTCGGGATGGCCAGCACCACGAAATACAGCGCCAGGAGGCCGGCGACCATGCCGCCCACGAGCCACGAGCGGACCTTGGTCGAGCTCTCGAGCACGAGCACCAGATACAGCCCCACACCCACGAGCACCGTCGTCGCCACCGTGCTGGCCTGGGTCTGTGACAGGTCCATCAGGTTGAGCGCCAGCAGGTAGCTGGCCACCACGCCGAGGCCGGCGGCGGTGCCCGCCGGCACGGCGAACCGAGCCAGCTCGCGCAGGAAGTTGTCGGGTCTCCAGGCGCCCTGGCTCGGCGCCAGCGCCAGGACCACGGTGGGGATGCCGATGGTCACCGCCGACGCCAGGGTCAGGTGGCGCGGCTGGAAGGGGTAGGCCGTCTCGGCGGCGAGGCCGACGGTGAGGATCAGGAAGGCCGCCAGCACCGACTTCGCGACGAACAGCTTGGCCACGCGCTGGAGGTTCCGCAGCAGCTTGCGCCCCTCGGCGATCATCGGCGGGATCGTCTCGAAGCCGCCCTTGACCAGGACGATGTCGGAGATGGCGCGCGCCATCTGCGACCCGCTCCCCTGCGCGATGGCCAGGCGGCTGGCCTTCAGCGCGGGCACGTCGTTGACCCCGTCGCCGACCATCGCGACGTACTTCCCGCGCGCGGCGAGCGTCTCGACGTAGCGCTTCTTGCCCTCCGGCGAGATGCGGCCCACCACGCGGGCGCGGTCGAGCGCCCGGTCCAGGTCCTCCGGGTTCTCGGGCAGTTCCCGACCGTCGACGGCACCGTCGCCGAGCGGGATGCCGGCGTCGGCGGCGATCGCCCCGACGGTGGCCGGCGCGTCGCCGGAGATCACCCTCAGCTCGACGCCCTGCTCGAGCAGGTAGGCCACGGTCTCGCGCGTGTCCGGTCGCAGTTCCTCCGCCAGCACGGCGAGCCCCAGCGGCTGAAGGTCCTTCGGGGGCCCGTCGTCGGCCGCCGAGGCGTTCAGCGGCGACGGCGACTCCATGAGCGCCAGCACGCGTCGGCCGGCGCCCGACTCGCGCGCCACGTGAGAGGTCAGCGGCCCCAGCCCGAACAGCTCCGGCGCTCCGAGGACCAGGGTGCGGCCGTCGATCTGCACGCCGCTCCAGCGGGTCCGCGAGGAGAAGGGCACCACGGCCTCCGGCTCGCCGACCTCCGCGTCGGGCAGGGCGGCCAGCAGCGCCTCGATGGTCAGGTTGCGTGTGGGCGAGGCCGCGGCGTAGTCGGCGAGCGCTGCGGCCAGGCTGTCGCGCGAGGTCCGCCCGGCAGGCAGCAGGTCGACCAGGCGCAGCGACTCCTCGGTGAGCGTGCCCGTCTTGTCGAGGCACACCACGTCGGCCGACGCGAGCGATTCGATGGCGTTCAGCTGCTGGCTCAGCGCTCCGCGGCGAGCCATGCGCAGCGAGGCCACCGCGTACGTCACTCCCGTCAGCAGGACGAGGCCCTCGGGCACGATGGTCACCACGCCGGCCACCGAGGTCGAGACGGCCTCGCTCGTGCTCACCCGGTCGTTGATCAGCGACCACGCGAGCAGCGCTCCGAGCGGGATCATCGAGATGCCGAGGATGGTGATGAGGCGGTCCAGGCCGCGCTCCAGCGGCGACCGGGGATGACGGAACTCGCGGGCCTCGCCGACCACCGTGGCGGCGTAGGTGTCGCCTCCCACCGCGGTGGCGACGAAGGCCCCGGCGCCGTCCACCGCGAACGATCCGGAGCGCACGCCCTCCCCGGGCTCGCGCATGACCGGCTCGCTCTCGCCGGTCAGGATCGACTCGTCCAGGCCCAGCCCGTCGCTGTCGACCACGTCGCCGTCGGCGACGACCTGGTCGCCCGACTCGATGCGAACGAGGTCGCCCACGACGACCTCGTCGACCGACACCTCCTTCGGGCTCCCGTCGCGCACGACGGTCGCCGTGGGGGCGACGAGCGCCGCCAGGCGCTCCAGGCTCGCCTTGGCGCGCGCCTCCTGGGCGATCCCGATGCCCGCGTTGACCACCAGGATGGCCAGGAAGATCGCGTCCTGGGGGTCGCCGAAGATCAGCGTGACCACGCCTGCGGCCACGAGCACCAGGTTGAAGACGGTGAAGACGTTGGCCCGCAGGATGCTGGCCCACGAACGGCTGGTGCCCGGGCCCTCGTCCGGAGGGCGCTCCGCCCGGCGGCGCGCCGCCTCGGCCGACGAGAGCCCCGCCGCGGGCGTTGAGGGCGCGTGCTCGGGCATCAGGTCATTGTGCACGGTTGCCGTTCATGCCACGCGCACCGGGGGAAGGAGCCACGGGCGCGGCGGCGAAGAGGGCCTCAGAGCCGGGCGCAGATGAAAACGGCGAGCCATCCCGCCCGGCTCCCGTACCCCGCCGGCCCGGCCGGTCAGCCGAGCGCCTCTGCGACCGCCTCGTTGGGAATGGCGCCGTCGCGCACGTTGATGCCGGGAACGAGCCCGGGCAGCCGCTCCAGCGCGCCCTCCAGGCCGTGGTCGGCCAGCGCCAGCACGTGGGGAAGGGTGGCGCTGGTCAGCGCACCGGTCGATGTGACGGGTACCGCCCCGGGCATGTTGGCGACGCAGTAGTGGATGACGTCGTCGACCACATAGGTGGGGTCGCTGTGGGTGGTCGGCCGAGCGGTCTCGACGCACCCGCCCTGGTCCACGGCGACGTCGACGATCACCGAGCCGGGCTTCATCTGCGACACCAGCTCACGCGACACCAGGCGCGGCGCGCGGGCGCCGGGCACGAGCACGGCGCCGACCACCAGATCGGCCCGCTGCACGACCTCGTCGATGGCCAGCTGGGTCGAGTGCAGCAGCGTGACGCGCCCGCCGAGCACGAGTTCCAGCTCGCGAAGGCGATCGAGGTCGATGTCGAGGATCGCCACGTGGGCCTGCATGCCGATGGCCACCTGAGCGGCGTTGATCCCGACGATGCCCCCGCCGATGACCACGACCGAGCCCGGCGCCACCCCCGCCACGCCGCCGAGGAGCACGCCACGGCCACCCTCGTGGGCCTCGAGGTGCCGGGCGCCGGCCTGCACCGAGAGTCGCCCGGCCACCTCGCTCATGGGGGCCAGAAGCGGCAGGCGCCCCCGATCGTCCTCCACGGTCTCGTAGGCGATCGCCGTCGTGCCGGCGCGCTTCAACGCGCCGGCGACGTCGGGCTCGGCGGCGAGGTGCAGATAGGTGAACAGGATCTGCTCGTCGCGAAGGAAGCCGTACTCCTCGCGTTGCGGCTCCTTGACCTTCAGGACGAGGTCGCATCCCCACGCCGCCTCGGCGTCGCCGATGTGGGCCCCCACGCGCTCGTAGGCGTCGTCGGGGTACGACGCGCCGACGCCGGCGTCGTGCTCGATCCAGACATCGTGTCCGCGCCGCGCGAGCTCATTCGCGCCGGCGGGCGTGAGCGCCACGCGATACTCGTCGGACTTGACCTCGGCGGGGACCCCGACGCGCATGCGCCGCAGACTACCCGGATCGCTGCCGCTCGCGGCGCACCAGATCGTTCCAGCCGATGGTTCCGAGGCCGATCGCGAAGCCGGCGGCGATCGCGGCCGCCAGAACGCCGAAGGCGAGCAGGAACCAACGGATGCGCGCGCGGTCCGGGCCGAGCTCGACGGCCGCGCCACCCAGCTCCGCCGCCCGGGCCCGCTGACGCTCCGCGAGCGTGTGGGCGGGAAACGCCGCCGCCGCGGCCGCCAGGTCGCGCTCGGCGCCGTCGAAGTCGAGCGCCCAGAAGCGGCCCATGCCCGAGCTGAAGGCGTCGGCCGAAGGGGTCGTGGCCGGCGAGAGGCCCGCGTCCGACAGCAGAGCCCGCACCGCGGAGGCGGGTTCCACGATGCCGCCCTCCGCCGAGCGGAGCACCACGATGCCGTGCACGCGCCCCTCGGCGTCCACCGCCGGCCCGCCCGAGTCGCCCTGCTCCACCCCGGTGGTGACCTCGAGCAGCCGCCGCCCGGGGCGGCTCTTCGCGGTGCCCGTGCGCCCGAGCTCCCCGACCCGCACGGCCGGCTCCAGCGGCCCGCGGGGCTCGGAGGACGGGCCGTAGCCGATCGTCGCGATGGGGGTGCCGTTGGTGCGGGACCCGTCCAGGTCGAGCGCCGGCGCCCCGGGGGCGGGGATCCTGAGCACCGCCAGGTCGGCGGCCCGGTCCGAGCGCACCACCGTGGGGGTCCACGCCCGCAGACCGTCGGCGCCCGCCCCGGCGTCGGCCTGGTCGATGGTGCGGCGGACGATGCGGACGCCCTCCGCGCGGGCTCCCGTGGCGCGGACCCACCCGCGCGCGACGGCTTCGCTGTGTGGCCTGCCCGTCACCGCGAGCTGGGCGATCCGCGCCGACACCGCCAGGCTCTCTCCGAAGGGGGTGGCCACGTGGGCGGCCGAGACCAGGTGGCCGTTCGGCGCCACGCCCACGGCCGTGCCCACCTCGCCGAGCCGGCGCGCGCCGGGTGGGAGGGAGACGCGCCGCCCGTCCTCGGTGACCAGCGCCTCGGCCGTGACCTCGGTCGTCAGGCGATAGACCGACGGCAGTGCGAGCAGGGCACCGCGCTCACGCGGGTCATCCGTGAGGTCGTCCGGGGGCGCGCCGGCGGCGCTCGCCGCGAGGGCGAGCGTGGCGACGAGCAGCGCGAAGGCGAGCCGAGCCACCCATCGAGCGTAGCCGCGACGCCTCTGAACGGGCACGTGACCGGTCGAGACGGGCCCCCCGGTCGCCTTCGAGCCCCGCGGGGTCATTGTGATCGAGATCCGCTGGGCGCCCGCTTCCCGGTCCGCCGCCTGCGGGTGCGCTCCTCGCGAATGGTGAAGTCGGCCCCGCAGCCAGAGGAACCGCCGGACGCAACCGGCTTTCGCCAACGTCGGCGACCCCGGGGCGCCCTGTCAACGGAGCGCCGGGGCGGCGTCTAGTGCCGGAAGTGCCTTCTCCCGGTGAGGACCATGGCGGCCCCCCGCTCGTCCATGGCCGCGATCACCTCGTCGTCCCGGATGGACCCGCCCGGCTGCACCACCGCGGTCACCCCGGCATCGAGCGCGGCCTCCGGTCCGTCCGCGAACGGGAAGAACGCGTCGCTGGCGAGCACGGCCCCCTCGGTGCGGTCCCCGGCCTTTTTCACCGAGAGCTCCACCGAGTCGACGCGGCTCATCTGACCGGCGCCCACGCCGACCGTGGCGAGGTCCTTCGCGAGCACGATGGCGTTGCTCTTCACGTGCTTGGCCACCCTCCATGCGAAGACCAGGTCGCCCCACTCCTCCTCGGTGGGCTGGGTCTCGGTGGCGACGGTCATGCTCTCGCGGTCCTCGCTCTCGGAGTCCCGGTCCTGCACCAGCATGCCGCCGCTGACGCGCCGGTAGTCGCGCTCGCCGGGGTTGCGCCGCCGGCGATCGGTGTTGTGGAGGATGCGCGTGTTGGGCTTGCGCGTGAGCGCCTCCATGGCGGGCTTCTCGTAGTCCGGCGCCACGAGCACCTCGATGAAGGTGCCGGACAGCACTTCGCCGAGCTCCCCGTCGATCGGGCGGTTGATCGCGATGATGCCGCCGTAGGCCGACACCGGGTCGCAGTCGCGGGCCAGCTCGTACGCCTCCAGCACGGTCCCCGCGACGGCCACGCCGCAGGGGTTGTTGTGCTTCACGATGACGCAGGCCGGCAGCTCGAACTCGGCCAGCAGGCCGCGCGCCGCGTCGACGTCGAGGAGGTTGTTGAACGACAGCGGCTTGCCGTGCACCTGCTCCACGCGGCCCATCAGGTGCGTGCGGGCGCCGGGCTCGGTGTAATAGGCGGCGCGCTGATGGGGGTTCTCCCCGTAGGACAGGTCGATCGCGCGATCGAAGGCGAGCGTGATCGACGGCGGGAAGTCCTCGTCCGCGGAGGCGATCCACTCGGCGATGGCGGTGTCGTAGCGCGCGGTGCGGGCGAAGGCCGCGCCGGCCAGGGCCCGGCACGTCGTCGCCGACAGCTCGCCGTCCGTCTCGCGCAACTCGGCGATGACGTCGTCGTACTGGTCGGGGCCGGTCAGCACCGCGACGCGCGCGTGGTTCTTGGCGGCCGCCCGGATCATCGTGGGACCGCCGATGTCGATCTGCTCGACCAGCTCCTCGTCCGCCACGCCGGGGCGCTGCAGCCATTCCTCGAAGGGGTAGAGGTTCACCGCCACCAGATCGATCTCCTCGATGCCGGCCTCCGCCAGCTCGGCGGCGTCTCCCTCGTGGCCGGGCCGCGCCAGGATGCCGCCGTGGATGACCGGGTGAAGGGTCTTGACGCGTCCACCGAGGATCTCGGCCTGGCCGGTGACGGATTCCACCGGGGTCACCGGGATGTCCAGCTCCTGCAGACGGGTCGCGGTGCCGCCGGTCGAGAGGATCTCGACACCGAGGTCGGCGAGGGCCCTCCCGAGGGCCTCAAGGCCTTCCTTGTCCGACACCGAGATGAGAGCGCGGCGGACCTTCACGGCTGCCTCCGGTCGCTGATGATGACTTGGCGGCGATCGTCCGGATCGCGCGCGACGCGGCCGTCGGCGAAGAGCCTCACCGCTTCGGGCACGAGACGGTGCTCCACGACGCGGATCCGCTCCCGGAGTGACTCCGCCGTGTCACCGTACAGAACGGGCACCGGCTCCTGCAGCACGGGCGGACCCCCGTCCACCTCGATCTCGGCGAAGTGCACCGTGACGCCGGTGTACCGCACGCCCCAGGCCAGGGCCTCTTCGACGGCGTGCATGCCCGGGAAGGCGGGCAGCATGGACGGGTGCAGGTTGATCACCCGGTCGACGAACCGATTCAGGAACTCGCCGGTGAGGATGCTCATCCACCCGGCCAGCACCACCAGGCCGGGCTCGACCGCGTCGACCGCGTCGGCTAGGCGCCGGTCCCGCTCCTCGCGGTCCCCGTCGACCATCGGCACCACCTGCGTGGTGATGCCCGCCCGCCGGGCGCGCTCCATCGCGACCACGCCGTCCTTCGAGCTGACCACCTGCACGATCTCGACGGAGCCGCCCGGCTCGTGGACCGAATCGATGAGGCTCTGGAGCGTCGTCCCCGCGCCGGAGACCAGGACGCTCACGCGGAACGGATCAGACAAAGCGCACTCCCGGCTCGCCTTCCTCCACCCACCCCACGACGCGCGCGTCGGGGATCACCGCCGTCACCCCGGCGGTCGACGCCTCGGGCACGATCAGGCACATACCCAGGCCCATGTTGAACGTCGCCCACGCTTCGCGCGACGACAGCGCACCGGTGGCGAGGACCGTCTCGGCCGCCCGCCCGACCTCCCACGACGCCGCGTCGAGCGCGGCGCGCAGGCCTGTCGGCATCGCCCGTGGAAGGTTCTCGCCCAGGCCGCCGCCCGTGATGTGCGCGGCCGCGTGGACCGTCACGCCGGTCTCGTTGAGGCGCACCAGCTCGGCGGCATAGAGGCGCGTGGGCGCAAGAAGCAGGTCCGGGTCGGGCGCGAGGTGCCCGCCGTCCACCAGCGCCCGCACCAGCGTGTACCCGTTGGAGTGCAGGCCCGAGCTGGGAATACCCATCACCAGGTCGCCCGCCCCCACCCGGTGGGGTCCCCACATGACGCTGCGATCGACGACGCCGTAGGCGAAACCGGCCAGATCGAAGTGGCCCGGGGCATAAAGACCCGGCATCTCGGCCGTCTCGCCCCCCACCAGCTCGCAGCCGCAGGCCTCGCAGGCGGCGGCGATGCTCCCCACCAGCGCTCCGGCCTCGTCGGGGTCGAGGGCGCCCACCGCGAGGTAGTCCAGGAAGCCCAGAGGCCTCCCACCGGTGCACGCGAGGTCGTTGACGCTCATGGCGACCAGGTCCTGCCCGAGCCCGTCCATGCGATCGAGGGCCCGGGCCAGGAGGAGCTTCGTGCCGACCCCGTCGGTGGCCGTGACGATCATGGGCTCGGTGAGCCCGGCGGGCATCGGCCGCGCCGCGGCGAAGCCGGTGGTCCCGCCTGAGACCAGCGACGAGATCGCGGCGGTGTGCCGCCGCGCCGCGTCCAGGTCCACGC
>JARFPS010000222.1 GCA_029288175.1 Miltoncostaea sp.
ACGCCCTCGTCGAGGTGGTCCTTCATGGCCTCCACGCGCCGCTCGTCCTCGGCGGAGTAGACGCGGAATCCGCCCGAGGTGCGGTCGGGGGAGAGCAGCCCGTAGCGCTGCTCCCAGGTCCGCAGCAGTTGCGCGCTGACCCCGGAACGGCGGCTCAGCTCTCCGATCCTCATGACTGCTCCTCTCTCATACGGCAAGTGTTACATCTTGTAGAGAGTTGGACAACCCTAAACAGTCTGTCTTGCGCAATAATGTCGCAAATAGCAAAGTTTTTGCCGTGGGGGAGGTTGCAAACCTAAACAGAACAACTAGAGTTCACCTCGCAAAGTTCAACAGGAGGAACAGAGATGAGCTCTTCACAAGCCACGTGGCCCGACCTCGCCGAAGGCCTCTACGAGCGCCTGGCCGGTCGCAACACCACCATCAGCTACCACTTCGACGAGATGTCCGTCGAGGTCCCGAAGGCCACCGGCGGCGACGCGCCGCGGGCGACCTGGAAGCTGGACGGCACGCTGCACATCCGCACGACCGAGCCGGGGCACTGAGCGCCATGCTCGACGTGCGCGGAGAGGTCACCGCCGTGAGCGGCGACGCGAGCGTCACCGTGAGCGGCGAGGGCCCGGTCCTGGTCGTCCAGATCGACGGCCGGCTGCCCGCTGATCGCCGGCTTCTCCGCGAGGCCTCTCGCCATCTCGGCGCTTCGGGCCTCGATGCGCAGATCGTCGATTCGGGTGGCCGGCGCCTGGCCACGGTGGGCGCGTCCGTGCGGTCTCCGCTCGGTCGACTCCTCACCGGGTCCCCGGCCATCCGTCCGACGGCCCGCGGCATCGCCGCGGCCATCCGCAAGCACACGACAAAGGGAACGAACCGTGCATGAGACCACTCAATCCAAGGAGCTCGACCGAAGCGTCTCGGACTACCTCGCCGTGTCGCGGGGGCGCCAGAACTTCGCGTCGGAGGTCGACTACCACCAGGCCGAGGAGCAGTCGTGGGCCGTCCTGATGGACGCGCTCGCCGGGATGGGCCAGGAGCACTCCGGTCCGATGCCGGACGAGATGGCCGTGGGGCGGTGGGACCGATGAAGACGGCCACCGCCCAATCTTCGTCCGAGGGCCGGCCGCGGGTCATCGCCTCGCCGGCCCACCGGACTGCGACGGCGCGAGGGCTGATCCTGCTCGCCGCCTTCGCCTCGTTCGTGCTCTCGGTGTCGCTGTGGTTCAGCGGCAGCGAAGACGAGGGGCTGTTCGTCGGCATCTGGGTGCCCACGATCATCAGCCTCGGAGCGTTCCTGCTTCCTCGGAGGGCCGAGTAATGGAGAACATCGAGCTCTTTGTCGCCGGCATCGTCGTCACCCTCGTGGTGGCGGGGGCCCTGGCGCTGGTGGTGGTCGGGGCGATCCTCGACGGCCGCAGCGACCAGGCCGACGACACCGGCGTGCCGGTCCACCCGACGGCGGACGGCGAGAGCATGACGCCTCGCGCCGCCGCCGACGAGCAGACCCGGCGCGCGACGACCGACCTCGGCGCCCCCGTCCGGCGCGCCGCGGGTGAGGCCTGAGGTGACGGCCACCAAGGACATGCGCGTGCTGGTGGTCGGTGCCACCGGGGCCCTCGGCGGCGAGATCGCCCGCGAGCTCGCCGCCCGAGGATCCCGGGTCGCGGTGAGCGGGCGATCCGCCGAGCGCACGGCGTCCCTGGCCGCCGATCTCGGGGTGCCGGCGATCCCCGCCGATCTCCGAAGCCCCGGCGCCCCGGAGTGGGTGGTACGCGAGGCGGCCTCGCACCTCGGCGGCCTCGACGCCGTCGTGCAGTGCGCCGGAGTCGTCGCCTACGGCCCGGTCCACGACCTGACCGACGAAACGCTCGTGGAGCTGGTCGAGACGAACCTGCTCGCGCCGGCGCGCCTCGCGCGGGCCGCGCTCGGCGAGCTCGGGCGCGGAGGGACCATCGTTCAGGTCTCCGCGATCGTCGCCGACATGCCCGTGGCCGGCATGGCGGCCTATTCGGCCTCCAAGGCCGGGCTGACCGCCGTCGACCGGGCGCTCGCCCGCGAGGCCCGCCGCGACGGGGTCCGCGTGGTCGACGTGCGCCCGCCCCACCTCGACACGGGTCTTGAGACGCGTCCCATCGCCGGCGAGCCACCGAAGCTCCCGCCGGGGCGCGACGTTCGTGAGGTCGCGCACCTCATCGTGGACGCCCTCGGAGACGAGCGGGCGCGAGAGGTCGACTTCGGCTGAGGCGTTCGCCGTGCCGCGCCCGCGGGTGCCCGGCGCTCCCGCCCCCGCGAGTCCTCGCCCCGCCGGGCCTCGGAAGGCGGGGGTCCCCCGAGATCGATGGCGCCGAATGGTCAGTGAGGGTGGCCCGCGAACGCACAGAATCGCCGAGTGATTCAGCGATTCGGCCGCAAAGTCCTAGCGTGCCTTCTCCTCATGGAGTCTCGCGTTCGTAGCTGTTGGCGAATCCGCACCGTCGCGGTCTTCTGCGCCACGCTGGGGGCCGCCGGCATCGCGCCCGCCGCCCTGGGCGCCCCCGACGAGCCCGACCTGGCCGGGCCCGAGATCGAGGTGCGCGCCCCGACGGACGGAGGCGTCTACGCGGTCGGCTCGCGGCTCAGGGCCGACTTCGACTGCCGCGACGACAGTGGGGTGCGCCTGTGCATCGGCAGCGTGGCCGACGGCGACCCGCTCCGCACCGACCGCGAGGGCGAGTTCGCCCTTCGCGTGGTCGGGCTGGACCGTGCGGGCAACTGGTCGTCGGTCTGGGTGACGTACCGCGTCGTCGAGGAGCCGGAGCTCCCCGACGAGGAGCCCCCCGCGGAGGTTCCACAGGAGGAGCCGCCCGAGGGCGACCCCGCTCCGGAGAACCCGCCGTCGGCGCCCGCGCCCACCGGCGATGCTCCCGCGGTCGTACCGCCCCTAGCGCCGTCCGTCGCGGGCGATCCATCGTCCGCCCCGGCTCCGGTCGACACCGCGCCGAGCGCCCCGGTCGCCAAGGCGCCCCGGAGGAAGGCGTCGAAGCTCCCCGCCCCGCGCCTGCGTCGCGCGGCGTCGATGCGCCCCCGGGCGGGAGCGCGACTGGGCGGACTGCGGCCACTTCTGAGGTGGCGTCAGGCGCCGGGCGCCACGCTCTACAACGCCCAGGTCTTCGAGTGGCGCGGCAAGAAGTGGGTCAAGGTGCGCTCGCTCTTTCCCCGCCGCGCGGCGGTGCGCGTGACCACGGCGCTGCGGCCGGGGCGGCGCCACGCATGGCGGGTGTGGCCCTGGCGCGACGGCCGCTACGACCGCTCGGCGGTGCGCGTGAGCTACTTCGACACGGCTCCCCGGCGAGCGTCGCGGCTGCTGCGCCCGAGCGCGGCGCGGGTGCGGAAGGGAAAGGCCTTGGTGGTCCGCTGGCGGCCGGCCCCCGGCGCCGGCGCCTACATCGTGACGCTGACGGGCGGGCGCCTGTTCCGCACGCGCACCACCGGCACGACGGCGAGGATCCCGGCGGGCGCGGTGACGGCGGGAGCGCTGCGGCTGACCGTGCGCCGTGGCGGCACGGCGTGGGTGAGCCGCCGCCTTCAGGCGCGGTAGGGCCCCGAGCGGTCCCAGGGCTCCGGGGGTCGCCGCGCGTGTGGGGCGGCATGGGCAGGACATCCACACCGGCCGCCAAGCTCACAAAAGCTTGACGATGCGACCCGCAGAGCTTCACGACTCGGTCGCCTGTTTCCATATTTGTGAGGGTCACTCTTCCGGGGCACGATCACCCGACCTCGGAGCTTCTGATGAGCATCTCCCGGAAAGTCCTCGTGTCCGGCCTGGCCCTGTCGCTGGCGGTTGTACCCGCCTCCGCGGCCGTGGTCGTCGGCGATGGCGGCGACAACACCCTCAACGGCACGCCCACCCGCGACCGCATCCTCGGCCTCGCGGGCAACGACACCCTGAACGGCTTCGGGGGCCGCGACCTGCTCCGGGGGGCCTCCGGAGACGACACCCTCAACGGGGGCGAGGCCCGCGACCGTCTGTTCGGCGGCATCGGCAACGACGTGCTGAACGGCGAGCGCGGCCGGGACCTGCTGCGCGGCGGCCAGGGTGAGGACACGCTGAGCGGCGGGGAGCACCGGGACCGGCTCTTCGGCGGCGCCGACAACGACATCGTCAACGGCGACGCGGGCCGCGATCACGCCCGCGGCGGGCAGGGAGACGACACCGTCGGCGGTGGTGACGGCCGCGACATCGTCCGCGGTGGCGCCGGCAACGACACCGTCAGCGGTGGCGACGGTAGCGACCGCGTTCACGGTGGCGCCGACAACGACACCGTCAGCGGCGACGGGGGCAACGACCGCGTGCGCGGTGGGCGCGGAGACGACACGGTCAACGGCGGCGAGGGGCGCGACCGGCTCTGGTTGGGCCACGGCACCGACACGGCCGACGCCGGCCCGGGCAACGACCGGGTGTGGAGCCTGGCCCGTGACGGTCAGGTCGACACCCGCGACTGCGGCGAGATCTGGTGCGGCGACAACCAGGGAGACTGGCGGGCTTCCTCCCCCGTCTATCACGTCAGGCCCGACTCGTTTTCCGGTCATCCCTCCAGCCTGGTTTGGGATCC
>JARFPS010000105.1 GCA_029288175.1 Miltoncostaea sp.
GATGTGTATAAGAGACAGGCACCGAGGGCCCCGACGTCCTGACCGGGACCGACGGGCCGGACGTGATCGCCGGCCTGGGAGGCGACGACGTGATCGCCGGCCTGGGCGGCGACGACGTCATCTGCCCCGACGACGGCGACGACGTGGTCGACGCGGGCCCGGGCGCGGATCGGGTCGAGCTCAGCGCGGGGGCCGATCGCATCCGCGGCAACACGGGTGACGACGTCCTGGCCGGCGGCCCGGGCGCCGACGACCTGCGCGGAGGTCCGGGTGACGATGCTCTGGCCGGCGGCCCGGGCCCCGATCGTCAGCGGGGCGGCGCCGGCGCCGACGGCCTTCGTGGCGGCACGGGCCGCGACGTGTTGCGCGGTGACTCGGGGCGGGATCTGCTGTTCGGTGACACCGGCCCCGACGTGCTGCGGGGTGGCGCGGGCCGCGACGGTCTCCGCGGCGGCCCGGGCCGCGATCTCCTGATCGCGGGTCGCGGAGACGATCTGGCGCTCGGCAACGGCGGCGCGGACCGCGTGTTCGGCGGCCTCGGCGCCGATGCGCTGTTCGGCAACGGCGGCAACGACCTCCTCGTCGGGGGCCGCGGGGTGGACCGCGGCGTGGGCGGCCGCGGTCGGGACGTCTGCGCGACGGAGCGCCGCGCGCGCTGCTGAGCCGCGTCTTGGCGGCCGGTCTCTAGCGCCGGAGCATGCCGAGCAGCCCGCGCACCACCTTCTGGCCCTGTCGCGAGTTCAGGAACTTCGTGGCCTGGCCAAGCAGCTGCTCCTCGGTGGACTTCGTGCGGCGATTCGTCGAGCGCGAGCGACGCCGCTTCCCTCGCGGGGCGGACGGTTCGGGGCGCTCGCGCACGGCCTCCTCGCGCAGCTCGGCCGCCCTCTCGCGATCCCCGGCGAGCTTGGCCGCCAGCATCTCCTCCGCGCTCTCGCGGTCCACCCGCTCCTCGTACTTGTCGAACAGCTCAGACGTGTCGATGATCTCGTCGCGCTCCTCGTCGGTCAGGGGAGCCATGCGCGAGGCGGGCGCGTAGAGGCGGGTGGCCGCCACCGCGGTTGGGACGCCGCGCTCGTCCAGCACGGTCACGGCCGCCTCGCCGACGCCGAGCTGCGTCAGCGTCTCCTCGAGGTCGTAGTGCTCGGTGATGGGGAACGTGTCGACGGCGGCCTTCAGCGCTCGCGCGTCCTTGGGCGTGAAAGCGCGCACAGCATGCTGGACGCGGTGGCCGAGCTGGCTGAGCACCTCCTCGGGAAGATCGGTGGGCAGTTGGGTCACGAAGAACACGCCCACGCCCTTCGACCGGATGAGTCGCACGGTCTGGGCCACGGCATCGAGGAATGCGTCGGGGGCGTCGTCGAACAGCAGGTGCGCCTCGTCGAAGAAGAACACCAGCTCGGGCTTGTCCGGATCGCCCACCTCCGGGAGGTCGGCGAACAGCTCGCCCAGCACCCACATCAGGAAGGTCGAGAAGAGCTTGGGCTGGGTGGCGACGCCGGTGAGGTCGAGCAGCGAGACGATTCCGCGGCCGTCCTCGGCCGTTGCGAGGAGCTCCGAGATGTCGAACTCGGGCTCGCCGAAGAAGATGTCGCCGCCGTCTCCCTCGAGCTCCGAGACCTTGCGCTGGATGACGCCCACCGTGGCCTTCGACACGCCCCCCAGGTCGCCCAGCTCGTCCTTCCCCGGGCCGACCAGATAGGCCAGCGCCGCCCGGAGGTCCTCCAGCTCGATCAGCGGCAGCCCTCCCTCTTCGCAGAACCGGAAGATCAGCGACAGGCTCGATGCCTGGGTCTCATTCAGGTTCATCACCTTGCTGAGCAGATCGGGGCCGAACGACGAGACCGACGCCCGCAGGGCGACACCCTCCTCACCGGTCAGCGACATGAGCTCCACGGGCGCGCCCTGGGGCTGCCAGTCCTGGGCCAGCTCGGCCACCCGCTCCTTCACCGGATCCGACGCCTCACCGGGTCGCGCGATGCCGGCCAGGTCACCCTTCATGTCGGCCGCGAACACCGGGCAGCCCGCGGCCGAGATCTGCTCCGCCATCAACTGCAGCGTCTTGGTCTTCCCGGTGCCGGTGGCGCCGGCGATCAGGCCGTGACGGTTCAGGAGCCCCAGGGGAATGCCGACCTCGACGCCCGTATCGATCGCCCCCGGCTCCGGGTACGGCCTCCCCAGGCGGACGGTGGGCCCATCGTGGCCGTACGCCTCGGCCATCTGGTCGTGGAACTCGCTCAACGCTCTCTCCCTTCGCTCCGGCGGGACGAGGCTACCGGCTCCGCGGCATGCCACCGGGCGCAGCCCGCAGAGCGCCGTCCCGTATCGTCGGAGGGCCAGCACGGCGAGGCCGCCTTGGCGCGCCCGCCCCGTCCGCGAGCCGGGAGACCATCGCCCGATGACCACCGAGAGCGCCCCCGAGGGGTTCAGCAAGGCCGCCGAGGGCTACGACGCGGCCGTCCGCTACAACATCGACGGATCCGAGCGTCTGGTCATGTCGCTTCCCCCCGGGGACTACCGCCGCGTGCTCGACGTGGGATGCGGCACGGGGTTCTCCTCGGCCGCCATGCTGCGGCGCTTCGATGTGTCGGAGCTCGTGGGCGTCGACCCGGCGGAGGGGATGCTCGACGTGTTCACGGCCAAGCTCGACGGCTTCGACGGCGTCCGCGTCGAGCTCCTGGCCGAGGACGTCATGGGGATGTCGGCCGAGCCCGAGTCCTTCGACGCCGTCATCTCGGCGATGGCCCTCCACTGGTTCCCCGACAAGCCCGCCGCGGTGGTGAGCATGGCGCGCCCCCTCCGCCCCGGAGGCGTCATGGGCATCCTCACGGCGGGCCGCGGGGGTGAGGAGTCCTGGCGCGATCTGCTGTTCCGCATGGATGCTCCGCCCGAGTGGTCGGGCTGGTTCGAGCAGAACCAGCGCGACGTCGACGAGATCGCGCGCGATCTGACGGCGGCCGGCCTGGAGCCGATCGACATCTGGATGGAGCGCCGTCGGCGAGCCACGCCGCCCGACGACTTCATGGCGCGCACGCGCGCCGTCGCGGCCCATCTGCTGGGCAACCCGCCCGGCGGTCAGAGTGACCTCGACCGGCGCATCCACGCCGCGCTGCACGAGGCGTCGGGGCCCGAGGGGTTCGTCTACGACTACTGCAAGCTCTTCGCGGTGGCCCGCAAGCCGGGCTGAGGGCGGTCGCGGGCCGGCGGGTTTCGCGACGTCCGCTCCGTCTCCGGAGTGCGCTCGAGAAAGGGGGGCCTGCCGCGTCGGGGCGGACGCGGCAGGTGCGGCCCTTTCGGCCGATCCCGACGACGGGCGCCATCCCGGGAGCACGGGGGTGCGCGACGTGTGGGACGTCTGCATCTCATCGGGTTCCGCCTCCCGGTTCATTGGACATCGGGAGAAAGACCGGCGGACGGGTGATAGCCCGGTGGAGACACCGCTCACGCGAGCGGCGTGCCTCGAATCAGCGCCTGCCCGCCGTGCGCGGCACGATCTCGTACAGCCTCGGCCACCTCTTGCCGGTCACGAGCAGGCGCCCCGTGCGGCGGTCGAACGCGATGCCGTTGAGGACGTTCTGCCCCGACGGCCGCGCCGGGTCGGGGTTGAGGCCCGACAGGTCCAGCCACCCCTCGAGCCGGCCGTTCGCCGGGTCGATGATGGCGATCCGGTCCGACTTCCAGACGTTGGCGAGCACCGCGCCGGCGACGTACTCCAGCTCGTTGAGGCGCGTGATCCGTCGGCGCCCGTCGCGAACCGTCACCGAGCGGAGCGCGCGGAACGTGGTGGGGTTGCGGAAGCGCAGCACGGCGGTGCCGTCGCTCATGATCAGCCGGCGCCCGTCCGTCGCGAGGCCCCATCCCTCCCCCCGGTAGCGCAGAGTCGTCAGCCGGCGCAGCGTGCGGGCCGCATAGACATGCACACGGCCCTCGCGCCAGGTCAGCTGGTAGACGCGCCCCCGAAGCACCTCGACGCCCTCGCCGAAGTCGCGGGCAGGCAGGGCGCGTCGCGCGGTCACCCGCCCTCCCGGATACGTGCGGCGCTCGATCCGGGATGCCCCGTAGAGGCCCGTCCCCTCGAACAGGACGCCGCCGCGGAGGGCCAGGCCCTGGGTGAAGGCGTTGGTGTCGTGCGGCCGCCCGCGTACGAGGCGATAGCCGAGCGTCTGCACGCCCGGCACGCGGAGGGCCGTCCTGATCGCCGCCGAGGTGCCGGCCGATGGGCTCGACGACCGGTTCGGCGTCGCCGCCTCGGCGCCCGCGGCCCCAGTCGTCGCGGTACCCACATCGCCGACGGTCGGCCCGGCGGCGACGAGCGCGACCGCGAGCACGGCTGCTCGGCGGCGCGGATGTTGCCGGATCGCGATCACACCGGTGAGGATAGGGCGGCGTGGCCCGCGAGGAGTCTGCGCACCGCTCGCCCTCCGAGGCGCTCCGCGGTCAGCCCTCCTCGAGCTCGATCCGGCTCAGGTTCGTGCCCGACTCGATCGCGACCCAGACAGCCCCGTCGCCCACCGAGAGGGCGCTCGGGCGGCCCGCCACATCGATGGTGTCCACGACGTCGCCGGTGTCCACATCGATGCGGCTGACCGTGTCGTCGTCCTGGTTGCCGACCCATACATCGGCGTCCCCGGCGGCGATCGGGCCGGGCTGGGCACCGACGCCGATGGACTGCTGGGACGACGAGTCGATCTCGACCAGAAGCACCTCGTTCGCCGTCCCGCGGCTCACCCAGAGAGCCTCACCCGGGGCGGCGAGCTCGTTCATGGATCCGTCACCTTCGGGAACGATGGGCTCTGGTGAGCGCCGGTTCGTCTCGGGGTCGATGCGATCGAGGAACGGCTGCTGATTGAGGGTCCCCTCGACCCCCGCCACCCAGACGCCGCCGCTTCCGACGGCGACATGCGAGAGGAACTCGCGCTCGGAGAAGGCGATCGCGGTGGTCTCCCCGGTGGCCGTATCGACGCGGATGATGTCGTCGGCCTCCTCCTCGACGATCCACGCCGTTCCGTCCCGGTAGTCCAGTCGGGAGGGCGTGAAGTCGAGGGGGATCGTGTCGTCGGTCACGGCTCCGGTGCTCGGGTCGATCCGCGTCAAGCCGTTCTCGCCGCCGTCGAAGTCGGAGTGGGCCACCCAGACCTGGCCGTCGTCGGCGGCGACCACCCAGGGCGTGCCGGGCACCGTCACGGGGTCGCCCAGAGGCTCGCCGGTCTCCGGGTCCAGGCGGAGGACCTGGTTCGTCGGGCCGTCGCCGCCCGGATCCGGAACGACCCACACCGCGCCCTCTCCGGCGGTCACCGAGAACTGCTGGAAGCCGACGTCGACGTCGGTCGCCGTGGCGCCGGGGCCGTCGGAGCCACAGGCCGACGCGATCAACATCACCGCGGCCGCCACAAGCGCGGGCACGTAACCCCGCATTCTGCCCATCGGATCCTCCAGGGTTCGGATCGACGCGGCAGGCTATCGCGGCCCGCCCGGTCCACGTCGCGGATCTCGGCGGCGGCGCTAGGCGGGGACGATCTCGAACAGCGCCGGCCAGCGCTTGCCGGTCACCAGCAGCCGTCCGGTGCGACGGTCGAAGGCGATGCCGTTCAGCACGTCGTTGTCGGACAGGTTGTCGGGGTCCGGGTTCAGCCCCGTCAGGTCGAGCCACCCCTCCAGCTCACCGTTCGCCGGGTCGATGATGGCGATCCGGTCCGACTGCCAGACGTTGGCCAGCACCGCACCCCCGACGTACTCGAGCTCGTTCAGGCGGTCCAGGGGCTCCCCGTCGTCCCGGACGGTGACCGACCGCTGCACCTCGAACGTCGCCGGGTCGCGGAACCGGAGCTGCGAGGTGCCGTCGCTCATGATCAGGCGCTCGCCGTCCGTGGCAAGCCCCCAGCCCTCGCCGTCGTAGTCGAGGGTCCCGACTTGGCGGAGTGACTCGGCCGAGTAGACGTGGGCCGTGCCCTCCTTCCAGGTGAGCTGGTAGACGCGGTCCCCGAGGACCTCCACGCCCTCGCCGAACTCGTCGTCCGAGAGGTCCCTCTCGGCGGTGACGCCCCCGTCGGGGAAGGTGCTCCTCACGATCCGCGATTCGCCGTACAGGCCGGTTCCCTCGAAGAGGACGCCGTCGCGCAGTGCCAGGCCCTGGGTGAAGGCGTCGGTGTCGTGCTCCCGCTCCGTCACCACCCGATAGCCGAGGACCTGCACGCCCGGGGTCTCCAGGGCGGCGCGAATCGATGCGACCGTGCCGCCCGAGGTGTCCACGGCCGGCCCCGACGTCCCCGTGACGCGCTCTCCGTCGGACTCCTCGCCCGCTGCGCACCCGGCGAGACCGAGGATCGCCACGGTGGCGAGCGCCACCACGGCGGCCAGCCGGCGGGCGCGAGGAAAGGGGCGTCGTCGGCCTGCCACGCGACCCAGGATAGGGGGCGGGCGGCGGGTGCCCCTCGTGGCCGGTCCCCGAGAAGCCGACGCCGGCATCCGAACCGTGTCCCTGCGAGAAGCGAGCGGCACGGCGGCTGGCGTGGCCGCCCGGCGCGGAGCAAGATGAGCGCCCGTGGAGGACCGGAACACTCTCGTCACGAGCGGTCGTTTCCAGCCGGCGACGGCCCTGGTCCGGGCTCTCGACGCGGTCGGGGCCCGCGTCGACGTGGCCGACTCCTACGCGCTGTCGCCGGCCCTGCACTCGAACCGCGCCGAGCGCACGCACCACGTGGCGCCTGCGGCCGAGGAGCCGCTGCGCTTCGTGGACGACGTCCGCGCCATCGTCCGCGAGCGGGAGATCGATCTGATCGCGCCGAGCTTCGAGGAGGGCTTCTATCTGGCCCGATACGCGAGCGCGCTCGGGGCGCCCCTCCTGGCACCCTCGTTCGCGACGGCCGCCGCCCTGCACGACAAGGCGCGCTTCGTCGAGCTGTGCGCGCGCCTCGACCT
>JARFPS010000091.1 GCA_029288175.1 Miltoncostaea sp.
CTCAGGACCCCTTCGGGCGCCGGATGGGGCCGGGGGCGGCGCCGCGGAGGGGGCGCCACCAGCTCTCGCAGGGCCGCGGCCGTCGCGGCGGCGCGGTCGGCGAGCCGGCAGTCGCGCATCGCCGCGATTCCCCGGCGGCGCATGCCCTCCTCAC
Source organism: Miltoncostaea sp. (assembly GCA_029288175.1). Classification (GTDB taxonomy): domain Bacteria; phylum Actinomycetota; class Thermoleophilia; order Miltoncostaeales; family Miltoncostaeaceae; genus JARFPS01. The sequence goes on from JARFPS010000091.1 coordinate 155, forward strand.
GATCCGGGCTCTCCAGAAGGTCCACGAGGCGGTCGGCGATCTCGCCGTCGCCCGAGCTGGGGGCGATCTCGATCATGGCTCCGCGGAAGGCGTCGCCCTCGGGCCCGGCGGGCAGGTCGCCGCAGCCCACCGCGCCGCAGGCGGCCGCCTCGAAGTACTTCTGCGACACGATTCCCCACGTCGTGCCGGTCACGCAGACGCGCGAGCGGCGCAGCAGGTGGGCGAACAGCGGCTGGCCGCGTCGCGGCGGAGCCTCGTCCGGGGTCAGCTGCCAGTAGCCGGGATGGCCGAGGTCGAGCACGCGATAGCGGTCGGCGAGCGCGCGCGCCACGCGCTTCACGGCCGCTCGCACCGGGTACGCCTCGGGGCTCTCGGCGCCCGAGACGAGGATGTCGATGTCCCGATCGAGGCCGTCGGCCGGCGGGTGGCACAGCCCGGGGTCGACACCGAGGGGAATGGTGATCAGCCGCGCCCCGAACTCGTCGAGCAGGTCGCGGTAGTCGTCGTAGACCTCGGCGCCCGCCATGCCGAGCATGGCCACCGGTCGCGCGCGCCGCACCACCTCGCGCCGGGCCTCCACGGCCGCCCCCGGGTCGGACATGAACACCACCACGGGGCGGCGCACCCGGTCGAGCCCGGCCCAGAGCTCGGACCAGAGCCCCGGGGTCATGTGGTGCAGGTCCGGCAGCAGCACCAGGTCGCAGTCGACGTGCTCGGCCGCCTCGTCGAGCGGCATGGGGGTGTAGCCGGTCAGCCCCGGCCCCCAGAGGACCAGGTCGACATGCCGGCCGAGCTCCGTCCACATGGTCGAGATGACCGTGTCCATGGACCGCGCCAGCACGTCCAGGCGCTGCGGGATGAGGACGCGCAGCGGCGCGTCGGCGCCGGGATGCGCCATCGCTCGGCGGCGCTCCGCGCCTAGAAGACCGCGGCCTCCAGGGGCATGGCCTTCGGCGGGGGCGAGCCGTCCGCGTCGAGCAGGCGCACCACCTCGAAGGTGCGCTCCATGCCCTCGCGCAACTCGACCTCGGGCCGCCAGCCGAGGGCCTGCAGCTTCGCGGAGCTCAGGCGCTTGACGACGGTCTGGTTCGACGGGGCGTCGAGCAGCTCCACCAGGTGGGTCGGGGCGCCCGCGATCTCGCAGGCCGTCTCGGCCACCTCGAACATGCTGATCTCGTTGTCGTCGCGGCCGACGTTGTAGACGCCGACGCCCGAGGCGCTCTCCTGACCGCTGCGGGCCTGCTCGCCCTTCTCGATGATCATGCGGATGCCACGTGCCGTGTCGGCCACGAAGCACCAGCAGCGCGCCGCGCCGCGGTGCACCGTCAGGGGCTGGCCGGTGTTGGCCTGCCAGAGGAAGTTGATGATGGCCGCGCGCCCGCGACCGGCCGGCAGGCCGGGCCCGTAGGGCATCGAGAGCCGGATGATCTGAAGTCCGTCGGGGGCGTAGAGCTGGAAGGCCTGCTCGCCCCAGAGCTTCGAGACCCCATAGAGGTTGTGCGAGAGCACGATCGGCCCGCCCTCGTAGCAGAGGGTGGCGCCCTGATCGCCGTAGACCTCGCTGGTGCTCGCGTACATCACGCGTGCGCCGATCGCCGCGGCCTCGCGAGCGACCCAGGTCGTCATCAGGGCGTTCTCGCGGATGGTCCACTCGGGGCTGTCCTCGCCGAACAGCCGCCCGACCTGCGCCGCGAGGTGCACCACGACGTCCGGGCGGTGGTCGCGCACGATCCGTCGGGCGACCCCCGGCTCGGTGAGGTCGCCGTCCTCGAGGTCCGCACGCCGGACGTCGTGGTCGGCGCGCTCGAGCTCGGCGCACAGATGGCTGCCGATGAAGCCGCCGGCGCCCGTGACGAGGATGACCATTACTTGCTCCCTGCGTTCAAATCGGTTCAGGTGGCGACTGTCTCGGCACGATGGGACGTCACTTGAGGTGAAGGAACGGCCGGCCACAGTGAGAACCCCCGACAACGTGAGCTCCTTATCCCCACCGTTCCCGGTCGAGCGGGTCGGGGCGATCGTGATGGCCCGCATGTCGTCCCGGCGGCTACCCGGGAAGGTGCTCACCGGGATCGCCGGGCGTCCGATGCTCGGCTACGTCACCTCCTCGCTGGAGCGCTGCCGAGCGGTCGGGGAGGTGGTCGTGGCGACCTCCGACGATCCGTCCGACGACCCGGTGGTCACGGCCTGCGACGAGTTGGGCGTCCCGGTCGAGCGGGGTTCGCTGGACGACGTGGCGGGGCGCATGGCCGACGTGGTGCGACGGCGCGGCTACCAGGCCGGCGTGCGCATCTCGGGCGACAGCCCGCTCATCGATCATCGCCTGGTCGATCGCGCCGTCGCGATGCTGCGCGACGGCGGCCACGACGCCGTGACGAACGTCGATCCGCGGACGTTCCCCGCCGGGCAGTCGGTGGAGGTGCTGACGGCCGACGCGCTGGAGCGGGTGCTCACGCTGGCGGCCGGCCCGTCCGACCGCGAGCACGTCACCCCGCCGCTGTACCGCCATGCCGAGTGGTTCCGGCTGGGCCGGCTCCCCGCCGAGCGCCCGCGACCACAGGAGCGCATGGTGGTCGACACTCCGTCGGACCTCGTGGCCATGCGGGCGCTGGTCGAGGGCCTGCCCCGCCCGCACCACGACTACGCCTGGGAGGAGCTCCTCGGGCGCATGACGCGCACCGCCGCATGAGCGGCGAGCCGGTCCGCGTGGGCGTCGTCGGCCTGGGGGTGGGGCGCCGGCACCTGGAGGTCTTCGCGAACCACCCGGACTGCGTCGTGGTGGCCGTGGCGGACCGCCTGGAGGAGGCCCGCGCGGGCGTCCGCGACGAGCACCCGGACGTCGCCCTCGTGGCGAGCTGGGACGACCTGCTGACCCACGACCTCGATGCGGTGGCGATCGCCAGTCACGACGACGACCACGCCCGGCAGGTGGTCGACGCGCTGGAGGCGGGGCTCCATGTGTTCTGCGAGAAGCCGCTGTGCCGGACGGAGGTCGAGGTGGGCGAGGTGCGCGAGGCGGCCGCCTCGCGCCCCGAGGCCGTCGTGGCCTCCAACCTGGTGCTGCGGGCGGCCCCCCTGTGGCGGCGCCTGCGCGGCGAGATCGCCTCGGGCGCGCTGGGGACCGTCTATGCGATCGACGCCGACTATCTGTACGGCAGGTTGCACAAGATCACCGACGGCTGGCGCGGCGAGGTGGACGGCTACTCGGTGATGCTGGGCGGCGGGGTCCACATGGTCGACCTCGTGATGGGGCTGCTGGATGAGCCTCCGGTCGGCGTGGCCGCCGCCGGAACCGATCTCGCCACGCGTGGCACGGGCTTCGCGGAGAACGACTTCTCGGCGGCGACCTTCCGGTTCCCGTCCGGGGCGGTCGGCCGCGTGACCGCCAACTTTGCATGCGTCCACCGCCACCAGCATGTGGTGCGCGTCTTCGGCACCGACGGTACCGTCGTCGTCGACGACCTCGGCGCGCGGCGCTACTCGGAGCGCGATCCGGGCTCCGCGGCCGAGTGGTTGCCCGACGATGCGCTGGCGGCGCACAAGGGCGCGCTGATCGCGCCGTTCGTCGATGCGGTCCTCGGGCACGACCACGACCTTCCGGGCCTCGGTCACGAGCTGTCGGTCATCGAGGCGTGCCTTGCGGCCGACCGGGCCGCGGCGAGCGGCGAGGTGGCCGCGATCCCTCAAGCGATCGCCGGGGGGATCGACCCATGTAGACGATGAGGACGTCGATCCCCTTCGCACGGCCGTGGCTCACCGACGAGGACCGCGCGGCCGTCGATCGCGTACTGCAGGGGCACGTGCTGACCCACGGCCCCGAGTGCGAGGCCTTTGAGCACGAGTTCGCCGAGTTCCTCGGCGGCGGCGTGCACTGCGTGACCGTGAGCTCCTGCATGGCCGCGCTGCATCTGGCCTATCTCGATCTGGGCATCGGGCGGGGCGACGAGGTGGTGGTGGCCGCCCAGACCCACGTGGCCACGGCGCACGCCGTGGAGTGGGTGGGCGCGCGCCCGGTCTTCGCCGACTGCGATCCCGCGACGGGCAACGTGACCCCCCAGACGATCGCCGACGCGATCAGCACCCGCACCCGCGCGATCGGCCTGGTGCACTTCCTGGGCGTTCCGTGCGACATGGAGGCGATACGCGACCTGGCCGACGCGGGCGACCTCGCCGTCGTCGAGGACTGCGCCCTCGCGCTGGGCGCGCGCCGGGATGGCCGCCACGTGGGCACGGTGGGCGATGTCGGCACCTTCAGCTTCTACCCGGTCAAGCACCTGACCACCGCCGAGGGCGGCATGTTCGTCACGCGCCATGCCGACGTGGCGGCGCGCGTGCGGCGGTTGCGCGCGTTCGGGGTCGACCGCGGCCACTCCGAGCGGAGCATGCCCGGGGTGTACGACGTGCCCACGCTGGGGCTGAACTACCGGATGAGCGAGCTCCAGGCCGCGCTGGGTCGGACCCAGCTGTCCCGCGCGCCGGAGATCCTGAGCCGTCGCCGCGAGAACTTCCGGCGCGTCCGCGAGCCGCTTGTGGACGCCGGGATCCACGTCCTCGACGCCGACGATGCCGCGGCCGAGAGCTCCCACTACGCGCTGTCGGCGGTGCTCCCGGGCGGGGCCGGCGGTCCGCGCGAGCGCGTGGTCGAGGCGCTGGGAGAGGCCGGGGTCGGCACGAGCCTCTACTACCCGCATCCCGTGCCCCGGCTGTCGTACTACCGCGAGCGCTACCGCTACGTCGACGGGTTCCATCCGCACGCGGAGGAGATCTCGGACGCATCGATCACGCTTCCGGTGGGGCCGCACCTGACCGCCGACGACGCCGAGCGCGTGGGGGAGACCGTGGCCGCCCTGGCCGAGGTGCAGCTGGGGGCGCGGGCGTGAGCGGGCTGGAGGGCCGGCGGGTGGCGATCGTGGGTGGGGCCGGATTCATCGGCCATCACCTGGCGCTCGCCCTTGTCGAGCGCGGGGCCGAGGTGGCCGTCGTGGACAGCCTGCAGGTGAACAACCTGCTGTCCATCCAGTCGAACATCACCGACCCCGAGCGGCGCGACCTCTATCTGCGCATGATCAACGAGCGCCTGGACCTGCTGCGCGAGGCGGGCGTGACCTTGGTCGTCCAGGACGCCCGCGACTACTCGGCACTCGGTCGCATCCTCGAGGAGATCGAGCCCCAGACGCTGGTGCACGCCGCGGCCGTGGCGCACGCCAACCGGTCGAACAAGGATCCGTTCACCACCTTCGACCACAGCCTCCGGACGCTGGAGAACGCGCTGGACTTCTCGCGCCACAGCTCCACGGTGGAGCACTTCGTCTACTTCAGCTCCTCGATGGCCTACGGCGATTTCCTCACGCCCGAGGTCGAGGAGACGCAGCCTCTGGAGCCGATGGGCATCTACGGCGCCCTGAAGGCCGCGGGCGAGCGCATCGTCATCGCCTACCAGCAGGTGTTCGGTCTTCCGTACACCATCGTGCGCCCGTCGGCGCTCTACGGGCCTCGCTGCGTCTCGGGCCGCGTGGGCCAGGTGTTCATCGAGAACGCTCTGCTCGACCGTCCCCTGGTGGTGCGCAACGACGGGGGCGGCATCCTCGACTTCACCTACGTCGACGACCTGGTGGCCGGGCTTCTGCTCGTGGTGGAGCGGCCGGAGGCGCGCGACGAGGTGTTCAACCTCACCCACGGGGCTTCGCGCTCGATCGAGGACCTCGCGGCCGTCGTGGGCGATCTGTTCCCGGGCGTGGAGATCATCGACGAGAGCATCCTCGGGGATCCGCTGATGCCGCGCCGCGGCACCCTGAGCGTGGACAAGGCCCGCCGGCTGCTGGGGTACGAGCCCGAGTTCCCCATCGAGCGGGGGATCCCCGAGTACGTCGCGTGGTATCGCGAGTTCGCCGGAGTGCCCGCATGAGCCTCCGCGAGGACCCCTGGCTGGCGGGTGTCCTCGAGCGGCCGGTCTTCCGCGTCGAGGGCGACTCGCCGCTTGCCCCGGACACCCTGCGCGCCCACGTCGCAGAGAACCCCGGCGCCCTGTACTGGGCCCGCGTACCCACCGACCGGGTGGGCACGGCCCGCGACCTGGCGGCGGCCGGTTTCTACCCCGTGGACACCACCGTGACGTTCCGGCGCCACACCGGCGCTCCGCCCGAGCCGCCGGTGGCCACGATCATCCCCTGCGGGGATGAGCACGCCGACGAGGTCGCCGAGATCGGCGGCACCGCCTTCGGCTCCAGCCGTTTCCATCTCGATCCGGCCATCCCCGACCGGCTGGCCGACCGCGTCAAGCGCGACTGGGCGCGCAACAACGCCACCGGCGAGCGCGGCGTGGCCTGCTCGGTGGCGTTGCGCCACGGCCGGCCCGAGGGCTTCCTGTCCGTGGTCGCCACGAACGGCGACGCGCAGCGCCGGGTGATCGACCTGGTCGCGGTGCGGCCGGAGTCGCAGGGTCGTGGGCTGGGGAGGGCGCTGGTCGAGGCGTTCATCCGCCACCAGGGCGCCGAGTGCGACGAGCTGGAGGTCGGGACCCAGGCGGCGAACGTGGCCTCGCTGTCGATGTACGGCGCGCTCGGTTTCAGCGTCGCCCGCACCAGCTACGTCATGCACCTGCACGCCGCGGCGTGAGGATCGGTCCCCACAGCACCGACGACCGCGCGCTGGTCGTCGCCGAGATCGGGAACAACCACGAGGGCGACCCCGAGGTCGCCCGCCGGCTGGTCGACGTGGCCGCCGACGCGGGGTGCGACGCGGTGAAGCTCCAGGTGTTCACCGTCGAGGGCTTCGTGCGACCGTCCGATGTGCCCAGACGCGAGCAGATGGCCCGTTTCCAACTGGACGACGCGGTCGTCATCGAGCTGCTGGCGTCGGCCCGCAAACGGGGCATGGCCGCGGTGGCCACGCCGCTCGACGAGGCGTCGCTCGACCTGGTGGAGCCCCACGTCGACGCGGTGAAGATCGCCAGCGGCGACAACGACTTCCTGCCGCTGCTGCGGCGCGCGGGGTGGGGTCCGAACCCGGTCGTCGTGTCGACCGGCCTGGCCGACGAGCGCGTGGTCGCCCGCGCGGTCGACGCCGTGCGCGAGGGCCGCGGCGGCCGGGGCGACGACCTCGCGCTCCTCCACTGCGTCAGCGCCTACCCGGCCCCGCCGCAGGCGGCCAACCTGGCGGCCATCCGCTGGCTCTCCGATCGGTTCCGACTGCCCGTCGGCTACTCGGACCACACGTTGGGAATCGAGGCGGCGGCCCTGGCGGTGGCCGCCGGCGCCCGCATCGTCGAGAAGCACATCACCCTCGACCATGAGCACTCCGACTTCCGTGACCATGCCCTGTCGGCTGAGCCGCAGGAGCTTCGCGCCATGGTCGAGGCCGTGCGGCGCGCAGAGCTGCTCCTGGGCGCGCCGTCGAAGGCCGTGCAGCCCGAGGAGCAGCCGCTGCTGGAGGCGGCGAGGCGCTCCATCGTGGCCCGCGACGACCTGCCGGCCGGGCACGTGATCCGGGCGGAGGACCTCGACTGGAAGCGGCCGCGCGACGGCATGGAGCCCGGCCGCGAGACCGAGCTGATCGGCCGGTCCGTGCGCGCCGCGGTGTCCGCGGGCGATGCGCTGTTGCCCGAGGCGGTGGCCTGATCTGCGGCATCGCCGGATACGTGGGCCCGCTCCCGCCGGATGAGGGCCGTGCCGCCGCCGCGCTGGCCGCCCTCGACCATCGGGGGCCCGACGCGCGGGGAACCCATCGCTTCGAGACGCCCGACGGCCGACACGGCCTGCTGCTGCATGCCCGGCTGGCCATCATCGATCTGGACCGTCGCGCCGATCAGCCCTTCGCCGACGGCCCGCTGCGCCTGGTCTTCAACGGCGAGATCTACGACTACCGCGAGCGCAGGGCCGAGCTCGAGGCGCTCGGCGAGTCCTTTCGCACCGCCTCCGACACCGAGGTGCTGGCGCGCCTGCTGCGCCTCCGCGGCATCGACGGGCTGGACGCGTGCGAGGGCATGTGGGCCTTCGCCGCCGTGGATGAGTCCACGGGAGAGCTGACCCTGTGCCGCGACCGTTTCGGCGAGAAGCCGCTGTTCGTGCTGCGCGCCGACGACGGCCTCTACTTCGCCAGCGAGCCCAAGGCGATCGCCGCACTGTCGGGGCGGAGCCTGGCGCCCGACATGGATCAGCTCGCCCGGTACCTGGTCAACGGCTACAAGGCCCTGCACAAGAACGGCTCGACGTTCTTCGCCGACCTCGAGTCGCTCCCGTGTGGGACGGCGCTGCACGTCGGGGCGGGGGGCGCCGAGCGACGCGTGCGCTACTGGGCGCCCGAGCTGCGCCCCGAGGAGGGGATGGCCTACGAGGAGGCCGTCGCCGCGGCGCGCGAGCGCCTCATCCGCGCCACGGCCATCCGCCTGCGCGCCGACGTCCCGCTGGCCTTCTGCATGAGCGGCGGGGTCGATTCCGTGGCGCTCATCAGCGTGGCGGCCCGTGAGCTGGGCCACGAGGTGCACGGCTTCACGGTGGTCAACGGCGACGGCCGCTACGACGAGTCCGCCGCGGTGCGCGCGGCCGCGGGCGAGCTGGGCGTGCGCAACACGCAGATCCCGCTCACCACCGAGGGCTTCCTGCCCGCGCTGCGCGCCCAGGTGCGCGAGCACGACGCGCCGGTGGCGACGATCACCTACTACGCCCATCGCCGACTGATGGACGCCGTGGCCGACGCGGGCTACCGCGTGTCGGTCAGCGGGACTGCGGCCGACGAGCTGTTCTCCGGCTACTACGACCACCACCTCGCCTACCTCCGCGAGGTGCGGGACGACCCGCCGCTGTGGCGGATCTCGCGCGACCGATGGAACGAGCACGTGCGCCCCTTCGTCAGGAACCCGCACCTGTCGGACCCCGACCTGTTCGTGCGCGACGCCTCGTTCCGCGACCACATCTATCTGAACGCCCCCGTGTTCGCGGAGCGGTTGAGGACCCCCTTCGCCGAGCCGTTCGCCGAGACGGCCTTCGTCGACGACCTGCTGCGCAACCGCATGCTCAACGAGCTCTTCCACGAGGCCGTGCCGGTGATCCTGGCCGAGGACGACCTGAACGCGATGGCGCGGTCGATCGAGAACCGCTCACCGTTCCTCGACCGGGGCCTGGCGGAGCTGAGCTGGACGATCCCCACGCGCCACCTGGTGCGCGACGGCGCGGCCAAGGCCGTGTTGCGCGACGCGGTGGCGGGCATCGCGCCGGAGGGCGTCATCCGCAACCGCCGCAAGGTCGGGTTCAACGCGCCGATCGGCGCGCTCCTCGACCGCGCCGATCCCGACGTGCGCGCGGAGCTGATGCAGGACTCCCCGCTCTGGGACCTGATGCGCCCGGAGGCGGTCGAGGAGCTGCTCGACCGGCCGGGCGAGCTGCCCAACAGCGAGAGCAAGTTCCTGTTCTCGGCGGTCAGCGCCAAGATGTTCCTGGAGGAGTGCGCGGCATGAGCAGCGATGCGGTGGCGGGAAGGTCGCGCAGCCCGGCGCATAAGCGGGCGATCGAGCTGTGGATGGAGGGTGAGCGTCAGCGGGCGTTCGACTCCCTGCTCGAGCTCGCCGCCGACCAGGCGGAGCTGCTCAACGACCTGGGCGTGATGGCCGCCGAGCTGGGGGGCCGGCCCGAGGCGCTGTCGCTCCTGGGTGCCGCCCTCGCCGTCGATCCCGACCACGCCGAGGCGCGCGCCAACCGCGATCGGCTCGATGGGGAGCCGGCTCCCTGGCGAACGAGCGCCTCGCTCGGTGGCCCGGACCCCGAGCTGCCGGAGCGGGCCTTCCCCGGGATGCCCGCCGCGCCGGTCATGCGGGAGCACGCCCTGCGGTACGCGTTCACGCTCGACCTGGTGGCCGGGCTCCGCGTGCTCGATCTGGGCTGCGGGACGGGCTACGGCAGCGAGATGCTCACCTGGACCGCGACCTCGGTCGAAGGCTTCGACCTCTGGCGCCCGGACGCGGGCGAGACGCCGCGCTGGCCCGGAGCCCCCCGGCTGAGCTTCGGCCACGACCTCTGCACCGATGCCCTTCCCGATGCCGACGCCGCCGTGGCGTTCGAGGTCATCGAGCACCTGGAGGACGCGCCCGCCGCCCTGCGGCGGATCTGGCGCTCGGTCTCGCTGGTGATCGCCTCGTTCCCGAACCCGGTCTTCCACGGGTCCCACCACAACCCGTACCACGTGAACGACTGGGACCTGGAGACGTTCGAGCGCGAGCTGACCCGGGC
>JARFPS010000118.1 GCA_029288175.1 Miltoncostaea sp.
GATGGCCATGATCACACCTGCCAGCACGTAGAGAATCGCCATCCAGATCCCTGCGAGGAGCAGCCAGAGGATGTTGAGAATCGTCTTCACGGTGCTCCGAAGCGCGTATGAGGCAATGACGGGCGCGGCGAGTCTCCCACAGCCAGGGCCTCTTCGCGTCTGTCCCCACTCGTGGCACGCGCCGCCTTGTCCCGCGGATCTGGTTGAGTCAGCCGATGGCTGAAGCCGAGCTGCAGATCGCGAGCAGAGTCCGCGTGGGCACCGCCTCCTGGACCGACCCGGAGTTCATCAAGGCCGGGTGGTACCCGGACGAGGTGAAATCCGACGCCGAGGGGCGCCTGCGCTACTACGCCGACCACTTCCCGATGGTCGAGGTGAACGCCAGCTTCTACGCGCTGCCCACCATCGAGACGGTCGAGGCGTGGCGCGACCGCACGCCGGACGACTTCCGCTTCCACGTCAAGGCGCACCAGGTCATCAGCGGCCACCCCTGTGACCCCGGTCGCCTTCCCGCCCCTCTGCGCGAGCTGCCGGCCACGCTGGACAAGCGCGGCCGTATCCGCCGACCCAGCCGCGAGCTGCGCGATGCGGTGATCGACAGCCTGCTCGAGTCGGCGTCGGCGCTCGGCCCGAAGCTGGGGGCCGTCCTCGTGCAGCTTCCGCCCTTCGTCGTGTCCGGCGCCAGGCAGCGCGAGGAGCTGGCCCGCATCGTCGATCGCCTGAAGCCCGCGCGTGCCGCCGTGGAGTTCCGGCACCGCTCGTGGGTGGAGCCCGGCGAGCGCGAGCGCGCCGCGGAGCTGCTGGCAGAGCGCGACGCCGCCTGGGTGTGCGTGGATGCCCCGCGGGTGGAGGCGAAGTCGGCGATGCCGCCCATCGTGGAGCGCACCTCCGACGCGCTGGCCTATCTGCGGCTGCACGGTCGCAACGCCGCCACCTGGACCACCGGCCGCTCGGTGGCCGAGCGCTACGACCACGTCTACGTGGAGGAGGAGCTGCGCGAGTGGATCGACCCGGTCATCGAGATGGCCGAGCGCAGCCAGGAGGTCGCGGTGGTGTTCAACAACAACGCCCGCGACTACGCGCTCCGCAACGCACAGCAGTTCCGGGAGATGCTTTCCGCTGCACATGGGCGTACCGGGGGCGACGAGCCGGTCATCGGAGGGGCGTCTCGCGCTTCGTCCCCCTGATCGATTCGGTCAGGGGCACGCCCGGCGAAGCGGCGATGCAGGTGATCTCGCGGTCGTCGAGCCCGTCCCACGTCTCCTTCGTCGGAGACAGCGAGGTCGCCAGGTAGACCGAGTCGTCGTAGCTCACCCCGACATCGTCCTCGAAGAGCCGCCCGATGCACCTCGTCTCGGCGAGGTCTGACATCTCCTCCCGTCCCGGAAACGAGTCGAGCGAGACCTCGACCACCGCGAAGACCTCACCCTCGTGGGGCTCGCTGCACGGGACGACCGGAACGCTCTCGACGCCGCCATCGTCGAACAACGTCGCGATGCAGTCGCCCACGCGCAGAGCCACGGCACCTCGGGGGCAGCGGACGGGTGGGTGGCCCGGCCCGGGGCCCGATGGCTCGTGCGAGTAGTCTGCGGACGATGCCCCGACGGATCGAGGACATGGTGACGCTGCGCGGTGGGGAGTTCACCATGGGCTCGGACGACCACTACGCCGACGAGGGCCCCGCGCGACGCGTCGCGGTGGACCGGTTCGCGATCGACCCCTTGCCGGTCACCAACGAGCGGTACGCGGAGTTCGTGGATGCGACCGGCTACGTGACCGTGGCCGAGCGCCCCTTGGACCCGAGGTTGTACCCCCAGGCGCCCCCGGAGGCGCTGGCCCCCGGATCGGCGGTGTTCCGGATGACCGAGGGCCCGGTCGACCTGAACGACTGGTCGCAGTGGTGGGAGTGGACCCCTGGAGCCTCGTGGCGCCACCCGGAAGGCCCCGGCAGCGACATCGCCGATCGTGGTGACCACCCCGTGGTGCACGTGGCGTTCGAGGACGCCGGCGCCTACTGCGCCTGGGCCGACATGTCGCTGCCCACCGAGGCCGAATGGGAGTACGCCGCGCGCGGGGGCATCGAGGGCGCCGAGTTCGTCTGGGGCGATGAGGATCTGCAGCAGACCGATGCGCCCGTGGCCAACACCTGGCAGGGGGGCTTCCCGTACGAGAGCACGGATCCCGCCGGCTGGACGCGCACCTCGCCGGTCGGCTCGTATCCGCCCAACGGCTTCGGTCTCTACGACATGGCGGGCAACGTCTGGGAGTGGACGCTGGACTGGTACCAGCCGCGCCATCGCGACCCGGACGGGCCGTCGTGCTGCGTCCCCCTCAACCCCCGCGGCGGTTCCGCGCGGGGAAGCCTGGACCCGGCGCAGCCCCAGACCCCGATCCCCCGGAAGGTGCTCAAGGGGGGATCGCACCTGTGCTCGATCCAGTATTGCTTTCGCTATCGGCCCGCCGCGCGTCAGGCACAGACCGTCGACACCGGCCTCAGCAACCTGGGCTTCCGCTGCGTTTCCCGCGTCGCCCCACAGGGCGAGGAGGCCTCCGCGGAGCCCGCGTGAGGCGAGCCCCAGGGGCGTGATGGTCCCTCTGGCGACCACTCGCCGCCCATGTTCTAATGGCGCCGTCTACCAAGGGAGTGGCAATGCCCGAGGCCCGTCCCGGCCCCGTTGTCCATGACGCCGAGTACTACGTGCTGTTCGACCAGCACGGCGATGCGTGGGCCGCTGAGGATTCGGAGCTCGACGCCCACCTGGCCGAGCTCGAGGCGAAGCACGGAACGAAGCCGAACATCATCCACATCATGTGGGACGACATGGCGTTCGGCGACGCCGGCATCCCCGCGCTCAACAAGGTCCGCGGGTTCGACACCCCCGGGTGCAACCGCATGGCCGAGGAGGGCGCCCTCTTCACGCGGTACTACACGGAGCCCGCGTGTACGCCGAGTCGCGCCGCCGTCATCACCGGTCGGCACGCGGTGCGGTCGGGCATGTACAACGTCGCCTTCCCGATCGAGGCCGCGGGCCTGGCGGCCGAGGAGACCACGATGGCCGAGGTCCTCTCGGACGCGGGCTACAACACGGCCTTCTACGGGAAGTGGCACCTCGGAGACATCGAGGAGAGCTATCCCCACAACCAGGGCTTCGACGAGACGCTCTTCACCCCGTACAACCAGGTGCTGAGCCTGTGGAACCAGGTGGGTGAGGGCGCGAACGCCGTGCAGGGCGTCATGAAGGAGATGCTCCCCGACGATCCCTACGCGGTCGACAAGGAGTTCGGGCCCACCGACTGGATCATGTCGATGGAGGGCACCAAGGGCGAGCTGGCGACCGAGTGGAAGTCCAGCAGCCTCGAGGACTACAGCGCGATCGATCCCGAATGCCAGAAGCGCAGCCTCGAGTTCATTCACAAGAACGCCAAGGAGGGCAGCCCCTTCTACCTGGCGTACTGGCCGATGCTGACCGCCTTCATCCCCAACCCGCAGAAGGCGACGGTGGCGCGCAGCGTCCTCGCCGAGGGGTTCACGAGGGTCGTGGACTCCTTCCTGGACACCCTCATGGACCAATTGAGGGAGCTGGGAATCGCCGAGAACACCGTCGTGGTGGCGCATGCCGACAACGGCCCGATGGTGCACAACCCGCCGCCGGGTCTCGGGATGGCCGAGACCGTCTTCCGCGGCGGCAAGAGCGACTACTGGGAGGGCGGCATCCGCGTCGCGGCGTTCGCCTGGTGGCCCGGGATGATTCAGCCGGGCTCCGTGATCGGCGACATGCTGCACGAGGTCGACCTCTTCACGACCTTCGCGAGGCTCGCCGGCGCGACCGATGCGATACCCACCGACCGGATCATCGACGGCATCGATCAGACGGCGCTGCTCGCGAAGGGCGACACCCATGGGCGTCGCGACTACAACTTCGTCTACACCGGCAACATCCTCGCGGCCACCACGAAGGGCCGCTACAAGCGGGTGTGGATTGGCGACCATCCGGGGCTGCCGGGAGCTGCGTTCTACGACCTCTACAACGACCCCCGCGAGTCGTTCCCCGCGCTCGTCCCCTACCTGTCCACCAGCAGCTCGTTCACAAAGATGCGCAAGCGCCACGAGCTCTGGAAGCAGAAGTACCCGGACCGGGCGCCGAAGCGTGGAGCGCCGTTCACGGGTATCGCGAACGCCCGGCCGGAGACCAAGGCATTGTCCGAGCCGCCCGTGGACATGAGCATGCTCCCGTTCGACCCGCTCGAGTACCTCGAGCACGAGCTGCCCTGGGACGGCTTCGACCCGGACTGAGCTCGCTTCGTGACCGGGCGGGGCCCCGCACCCTCCGCGGTGTGGGCCCCCGGTGGCTGCCCGCGGAGGGCTTTGCTCGGGCGTGAGGACCCGTCGTCGGGGCTGTGTGCTCGATCCGCTGAGAGCGGCCGAGGCCGGTCTGCGTGGGGCCGCGCCGGCCCCTACCGGGGCCTCCCCACGGTGCCCGGAGTCGTCTCCGGCGGGCCGGTGGGGGTCGTCGGGCGTGAAGGACATCCCGCAGTCCAGAATGGACAGCCAGCAGGGTGAGTCCTGATCCGCCGACCCCACACAAGGAGCACGCGATCCCACGAGCACCATCCTCATCACCGGCGCATCCACCGGCATCGGCCGTGCCGCCGTAGAGCTCTTCCAGGAGAAGGGCTGGAACGTCGTGGCCACGATGCGAACCCCCGAGAACGAGACCGAGCTCAACCAGCTCGACAACGTCTTGGTCACCCGTCTGGACGTGACGGATCGCAGCTCCATCGCCGAGGCCGTCGCGGCCGGGGCCGAGCGCTTCGGTGGGATCGACGCCCTGGTCAACAACGCGGGCTACGGCGCCTTCGGGCCGCTCGAGGCCACCTCGACGGACAGCATCGAGCGTCAGTTCGACACGAACGTCATCGGCCTTCTGGACGTGACCCGCGAGGTTCTTCCGCACTTCCGCGCCCAGGGCTCGGGCGTGGTGGTCAACATTTCCTCGGTCGGTGGGCGGATGACGCTGCCGCTGGGCTCGCTGTACCACGGCACCAAGTACGCGGTGGAGGGCATCTCCGAGGCGCTGACCTACGAGCTGAACCCGCTCGGCATCTCCGTCAAGATCGTGCAGCCCGGGGCCATCGAGACCGACTTCGCCGGCCGCTCGATCGACTTCAGCAACGACGAGTCGCTGCCGGAGTACCAGGGCATGGTGGCCCACGTCGGTGGCCTGTTCGAGAGCTTCATGGCCAACGCCTCACCCCCGAGCCTGGTCGCCGAGGTCATCCACGCGGCGGTCACGGACGGCTCCGACCACATGCGCTACATCGCCGGTGAGGACGCCAAGGCGCTGCTCGCCGCGCGTGACTCGCAGGACGATGCGACCTTCATGGCCGGCATCAAGGCGCAGCTCGGCATGTAGGGACGCCCTCGTGGGCGGCCAGCCGTCGCGCGAGCCGCTCTCAGGCCACGTCGGCTGGTCGCTCGATGGCGGTGGTGCGCGGGCGGCCACCGCGACTCAGGTAGAAAGGGAGCGATGCCCCATCCCGGCCGACCCGTGGTCCGCAACGTCGCGGCCAAGCTCGGCGCGATCGCCGTTGCGGTGATCGCGGTCGCGCTGTTCGGCGCCACCGGGCTGTTGATCGCCATCCCGGCCGTGGTCGTTCTGGCTCTGCTCATCCTGCTGGGCCCGGGCGGCATGTTCGACTGACCCTCCGGCGCGCGGAGGGTGCGGCATGATGGCCGTGATGGAGGACTGGGGGGACGGCGACTACGGTCGCACGGCCGAGCTGCTGGCGCCGGTTGCGGAGCGCGTGGTCGAGGCCTGCGGGGTGAGCGAGGGGCAGCACGTCCTCGATGTGGGGTGCGGGAACGGGAACGCGGCCCTGGCCGCCGCCCGGCGGGGCGGTCGGGTGACCGCGGTGGACCCCTCGCCCCGGCTGCTGGCGGAGACGGGTCGCCGGGCGCGGCGGCAGGGCGCCGAGATCGAGCTGATCGAGTCCGCCGCCGAGGCCATGGAGGTGCCGGCGTCGTCGGCTGACGTGGTGATGAGCGTCTTCGCGGTGATCTTCTCGCCGGAGCCGCGGGAGGCGGTGGGCCGCATGGTTCGAGCGCGCGCCGCGGGCGGGGTGGTGGCGATCACGAGTTGGCGCGAGGAGGGCGCGATGGCCGCCGCCGCGGCGATCCTGCGGCGGGCGATGCCGGCTCCGGACGGCCCTCCTCCGCGGTGGGACGACCCCGACTGGATCGCCGCACTCTTCGCCGAGCACGGCACGAGGGCCGAGATCACCGAGGAGGAGCTTCCCGTCGCCGCCACGTCGGCCGGAGACCTTCTGGCCGATCTGGAAGCCAACCACCCGGCCTGGCGCGCGGTGCGAAGGGCGACGAGCGCCGAGGAGTGGGATCCCCTGAGCGCAGACATGCTCCTGGCGCTCGAGGCCGGCAACCGCGACCCGGACGCCTTCCTGATCGGGTCGCCCTATCTGTTGACGCTCGCGCGATGAGCGAGGGACCCACCACCGGTGCCGCGCGCGCCCGGGCCGCGCACGAATCGCGCAGCCGCCGGCAGTTCGTGTTCGCGGTGGTTCTCGCGACGATCGGCTTTTTCGTTCTGGTCGTGTTCGGCGTCGGGGGGCTCCTCGTCGGCGCCGCGGGGGTGATGACGTTCGCGATCGTGATCGGGGGCGCCTTCCTGGCGACCGCCTGGTCGCTCTACCGGAAGGCGCGCCCGACCGAGGTGCCGGCCCGGGTCCGGGTGGAGCCGGCCGACGGGGTGCGGGGTGGGCGTGTCGAGGTGATCGTGGAGCCGACCGCCGCCGCCGGCCTCGGCACGATCGAGATCGAGCTGATCTGCATCGAGCGCTACGCGGTGCGTGAGCGTCACGACGGCGACTGGGTGCGGCGCACCCGTGAGGCGCGCGAGCTCGAGGTCCGTCAGGTGATGGAGGGCGGGGGCGGTGTGGCGGCCTTCGACATCCCGGCCACGGCGCCGTACTCCCACCAGGGCGACGTCCTGTCCTACGAGTGGCGGGTGGAGGTCACGCAGCCCCGTCGTCGTCGGCTCGACGCGCGCCAGGTGGTGCCGCTGTGGGTGCGTCCGTGATCCGGGTCGCCCTCGATGCGGGGCGCCACGCGCCGGGGGAGGTCGTGAAGGGCTCCGTCGTGGTGACCGAAACGGTCGGTGCGCGCAGCCTGTACGCCGCCGTCCGGTGCGTGGAGCACTCCCCGGACTACGCCGTGGCCGTCACCGACATCCCGCCGGTGACCCTTGCCGAGGGCGAGCTTGCTGCGGGCTCCGGATACGCCTTCGCGCTGACGCTGCCCGGCGATGCCCTGCCCACCCTGCGCTCCACACACGGTCGCATTCTGTGGGAGGTCGTCGCGTGGGTCGACAAGCCCGGTCGCGATGGGCGTGCGCGGGCGGAGCTCGAAGTGGCGGCGCCGGCCGCCGTGTAGCCCGGCGCGATCGGGAGCCACTCGGCGCGCGGTTCGATCCCCGGACCCGGCCCGGGCGCTCGTGGGGCATCATGTGTCGATGAGGCGCCACCCGCCAGGACCCCGACGCTCGCGCAACCCGTATCGGTGGTTCCGGCCGCGCCACGGAGACCGTCTGGCCGGCCTGACGCGCGCGGCCGGTGAGCACGGGCCGGTGGCCCGTCTGCCACACGGTCCGGTGTGGATCCACCTCGTGTCGGATCCGGAGCTGGTGCGCGAGGTCCTGGTGACGCGCGCCGACGACTTCACGATCGGTCGCAAGCTGCGCGCGACCCGGCGCTATCTGGGAGACGGGCTTCTCGGCAGCGAGGGCGAGATGCATCGCCGGCAGCGGGCGGTCGTGGCTCCGGCGTTCCACCGGGATGCGGTGGAACGCTGCGTGCGGGTGATCGTCGATCGCACCGGCTCTGCACTGGACGCCTGGGGGGACGAGCAGCGCACCGATCTACGGCTGGAGATGACGCGGATCGCCCGGGACGTCATGGCCGGCGTGGCGTGGGGAGAGGAACCGGGCGCCGGGCCGCCCCCGGCCCTCGACGACCTGGCCGCGCCCATCGACCAGCTCGAGAACGCCACGAGCCCGGCGGGGCGAATCGCCATGCGGCTGCCGACGCCCGCGGTGCGACGAGCGCGTGCCGCCGCGGCGCGCTCCCGCTCGTCGGTGGAGGCCGTCATCGCTCGCCGGCGGGCCGCCGGCTCCGAGGGGGACGACCTGCTCGGGATGCTGCTGGCCGCACGCGACGAGCACGGCGACCCGTTGCCGGACGCTCTGGTCAGAGATGAGCTGCGGACGGTCTTCCTCGCCGGGCAGGAGTCGGTCTCCAACACGATGGCGTGGACGATCTGGTTGGTCTCCGCAC
>JARFPS010000238.1 GCA_029288175.1 Miltoncostaea sp.
CTCCAGGAAGACGTCCTCGAGGCGCGTCGCCCGCTGTTGCAGGCGATTCAGCGACGCGCCGCTGGCCGCGAGCGCGTCCTGCACGCGGTGGGCGAGGTCGCCCTCGCCGGTGATCGTCAGCTGGAGCCCGTCCTCGCCCACCTCGCATCCGGCCGAGCGCAGGCTCGCGGCCAGAGCCGCGGCCGCCGCGCGATCGGTGAGCTCGACGATCAGCCCCGGTGCCGCGGCGCGGAGATCGGTCAGCGAGCCGGCCTTCAGCAGCCGGCCGGCCTCGAGGATGACCACGCCGTCGCAGACGCGCTCGACCTCGGCCAACAGGTGCGACGAGAGGAGAACGCTGATCGAGAACTCGTCGCCGACCCGGCGGATGAGATCGAGCATCGCGTCGCGCTGGAGGGGGTCGAGGCCGTCCGTCGGCTCGTCGAGGAAGATCACCGCCGGATCGTGGGCGATGGCCTGGGCGAGCTTCACCCGTTGCAGCTGACCCGTCGACATCGTCCCGAGGGGCCGGCTGCGCTCTTCCCCCAGCTCGACCAGCCAGAGCGCGTCCGACGCCCGGGCGGTGGCGTCGCCCGCAGGCAGGCCGTGGATCTCGGCCATGTGACGCACGAAGTCGACCGCGCGCAGGTCGCTGGGAACGCGACGGTGCTCGGGTCCGTAGCCCACCCGGGCCCGCACCTCGGGGCCGGCGACGGCCGGATCGAGGCCGAGGACGGTGAGTGATCCGCTGGTGGGCGGATGCAACCCCAGCAGTAGCCCCAGGAGCGTCGTCTTGCCGGCGCCGTTGGGCCCGAGCAGACCTGTCACGCCCCGGGGAACCGCCAACTCATCGATGTCGAGGGCGATCGTCTCGCCGTAACGCTTGGTGAGGCCGGAGACGGTGAGAAGCGGGCCGGAGTCAGGGTCGGTCATCGCACGTCACGTTAGAGGCGACCCCGGGGGACCTCCATGGGGGATCGCCCGGGCGGGCCACGGGGCTTCCCTTGTTCGAACGAGGAAAGCTGATGATCTTTCCTTGAGTAGTTAGCCTTGACTAACTACAATCACGAGTAGTGACGAAGAACAGTGCATCGACCTGGGTACGCGCGCTGATCGTCGTTGTCGCCGGTATCGCTCTGGCGGGCTTGGCCGGATGCGGCGAATCGTCGGCGACGGACGATGGCGGGACCCTCGAGGTGGTCGCAACCACCAATATCGTCGGCGACCTCGTGAGCGTCGTCGGCGGGGAACGCGTCCGTGTCGAGACGCTGATGGGCCCGGGCGTCGACCCTCACCTCTACAAGGCCAGCGCGGGCGACGTACGGATCCTGCGCGACGCCGAGGCGATCTTCTACAACGGCCTCGAGCTCGAGGGCAAGCTGTCCGACCTACTGGGCGATCTCGACGATGGCCGTCCGGTCGTCGCGGTGGCCGAGGGGATTCCCGAGGACCGGCTCCTCGATGTCGGCCGGGGTCAGTTCGACCCCCATGTCTGGTTCAGCGTCCCGCTCTGGCAGGAGGCCGCCGAAGCCGCGGCGGACGGGCTGATCGCCGCTGACCCCGATGGCGAGCAGGACTACCGTCAGGGCCTCGCCGACTACATCTCCGAACTCGAGGCCCTCGACGCCGATGTGCGCGAGCGGGTCGCGAGCGTCCCCGAGCGCCAGCGCGTGCTGGTCACCTCGCACGACGCCTTCGGCTACTTCGGCTCCGAGTACGGATTCGAGGTTGTGGCGATCCAGGGAACCTCCACCGTCACCGAGGCGACGACGGCCGACATCGAGCGGGTCGCCACAGCGATCGCCGACAGCGCCCTGCCCGCCGTGTTCATCGAGTCGAGCGTGCCGCGTCAGACGATCGACGCCGTCTTGGCGTCCGCGGCGTCGCGTGGGGCCGTCGCCGAGGTCGGGGGGCAGCTGTTCGGCGACGCCGCAGGCGCCGCCGACACGCCCGAGGGGACCTACCTCGGGATGGTCCGCCACAACACCACGACCATCACGGAGGCCCTGCGATGAGCGATGTCGCCGGCCGCGTCGCCGCCGTCGAAGCGCGCCACGTGACCGTCTCCTACGGCGCGCGCCCCGTGCTCTGGGACGCCGACGCCCGCTTCCCGGCGGGCGCGCTGTCCGCCGTCGTCGGCCCCAACGGCTCTGGCAAGTCGACTCTGCTCAAGGCCTGCATGGGTCTCGTACCGCTCGAGACCGGCAGCGTGTCGATTCTCGGGCGGCCGGCCTCGGCCGCACTCGAGCGTGTGGCCTACGTACCGCAGTCGGAGGAAGTCGACTGGGACTTCCCGGTGACCGTGCGCGAGGTCGTCGAGATGGGGCGGTACCGCTCGGCGG
This sequence comes from Miltoncostaea sp., assembly GCA_029288175.1. Classification (GTDB taxonomy): domain Bacteria; phylum Actinomycetota; class Thermoleophilia; order Miltoncostaeales; family Miltoncostaeaceae; genus JARFPS01. The sequence continues at coordinate 2,322 of JARFPS010000238.1, forward strand.
GGTGGATGCGCCGGCTGCGCCCCGACGATCGGAATGCCGTCGACGCTGCGCTCGAGCGCGTCGGCATGGCCCGTTACGCGGACCGCCAGATCGGGCGGCTGTCGGGCGGTCAGCGCAAGCGTGTGTTCATCGCGCGGGCGCTCGCCCAGAATGCCGAGGTGCTCATGCTCGACGAGCCC
>JARFPS010000262.1 GCA_029288175.1 Miltoncostaea sp.
GAGTCGACCCCCAGCTCCACCGTCCCGGTGGAGAGATCGGGGTTGATCGTCTCCTGCGATCGCGCCCTCACGACGCCCTCGACCGTGATCACGTCCTCGGCCCGGAGGCGCCGCCCGACGGCGTGGGCGTCGGGCGACTCCTCGGGGTGGAAGACGAGCTGCACCAGCCCCGAGCGGTCCCGGAGGTCGATGAAGACGACCCCGCCGTGATCGCGCCAGCGGTGCACCCATCCCGCGAGGCGGACGGTCTCACCGCGGGCATCGACCGTCGCGGCGGCGCTGTGGGTGCGGTAGCGGGCGGATCCGATCACGTGAGCTCCTTGGTCAGGTCGTCGAGCGGCACGACCCGTTGGTCGCCGGTGTCCATGTCGCGCACCGTGGCGGTGCCGTCCTCCGCCTCGCGAGGGCCGATGATCACGGCCGTGCGCGCGCCCAGCGCGGAGGCCTGACGCATCATGGACTTCAGGCTCCGATCGCCCCAGCCCATCTCGCAGCGCAGGCCGCGGCCGCGGAGCTCGGCCACGCGGGCCATCACGCCCGGGCGCCGGTCGCGGTCCAGCACCGCCACGTAGCAGTCAAGGTCCGGCCCCGGCGCGTCGGCGCCCTCCAGCGCCAGCGTGATGCGCTCGATGCCCGACCCGAAGCCCACCCCGGGAGTGGGCGGCCCGCCGAGCGACTCGACCAGGCCGTCGTAACGCCCGCCTCCGCCGATGCCGCTCTGGGCGCCGAGGCGGTCGCAGGTGAACTCGAAGACGGTGTTCGTGTAGTAGTCGAGCCCCCGGACAAGGGTCGGGTCGACCTCGTAGTCGATGCCGAGGGCCTCGAGACCCGCCAGCACCTGCGCCCGGTGCGACGACGCGGCGTCCGACAGGTGGTCGAGCAGCGCGGGCGCGCCGCGCATGACCTCAGCCGTCGCCTCGTCCTTGGCATCGAACAGGCGAAGGGGGTTCAGGGCCATGCGTTCCCGCGCGTCGGGCGGCAGGTCCCCCTCGTTCCGGGACAGGTAGGCGAGGAGCTCCTCGCGGTAGGGCCCGCGGCTCTCGGCATCGCCCATGTCGCCCAGCCGAAGCCGCACGCCGGGGACGCCCAAGCCGGCGTAGATCGAGTCCAGCAGCGCGATCGCCTCGACGTCGAGCAGCGGATCGTCGCTTCCGAGCGCCTCCGCGCCCACCTGATGGTGCTCCCGGTAGCGGCCCGACTGGGGCGCCTCGTAGCGGAACATCGGGGCGACGTACCAGAGCTTCGCCGGCAGCGAGCGCTTGTGCATCCCGTTGCTGACGAAGGCCCGGGCGACCGGCGCCGTGCCTTCCGGCCGCAGCGTCAGGCTCCGGCCCGAGGCGTCGTCGAAGGTGTACATCTCCTTGCGGACGATGTCGGTGGCCTCGCCGACCCCTCGCGCGAAGACCTCGGTGTCCTCGAAGGTGGGCGTCACGATCGGCCCGTAGCCGTGGGCTTCGAAGGCCTGCCGGGCGACGTCGACGATCCGCAGGCGCAGGCGCCCCTCCTCGGGCAGGACGTCGCGCGTACCCCTGGGCGCCTGGGGCTTGGAGCTCACCGTCCGCCGTGCTCGCGCTCGTAGCGCCGCGACTGGACGCGGTAGCGGAACCGGTCGAGCAGCATCCCGAGGGGGATCATCGCCACGAAGGCGATGCCCGAGATGAGCGCCGACGTGCCCGAGCTCTCGCCGGCGATGAACAGAAGGTACGGATAGAACAACACCGCCACCAGCGCGGCCCGGATGAAGACGCCGTTGAACGACGGCTCGCGGGGCGGCAGCGTGCGGGGGTCGACCCGCTTGCGAGGGGCGTCGTCGCGCTCCTCCACCCGGTTGGGCGCGGGCGGTGGGCCCGCCTTCGGGCGCCTGCGCTTCTTCTTGCTCTTCTTGGCCACGTCAGACCCCCGTCCGCTCTCGCCCCGCCGCGCGGAGCTGCGCCTCCAGCAGTTGCCCGGGCCGAAACCCGCGCAGTCCCAGTCGTGCCGTGCTCGCGCCGCGAAGCGCGTCGGCGGGGATCAGCCCCACCAGCTCGCTGTCTCCCGCACGCACACCCAATCGCTCCGCCTCGCGGCGCACGGCGGCCACGGCGGCGGCGGGCGGGGTGACCCGGTAGTCCTCGAGATTCATCGAGACCTGCGGGACCCCGGAATGGCCGAGGTACAGACCGAGCGCGCGCAGCGTCGGCAGGCCGCCTCCGGTCTCGCGGACGCGCGCGGCGATCGCGCGGGCGTCCGTCAGACTGCCGTCCGGCAGCTCGACGTTCCACGCGATCAGCGGCCCCCTGACGCCGACCAGAACGGCCCCGGCCGTGGGGTGAAGGCGCGGCGGGCCGGCATCGGGCGCGATCTCGCCCTCCTCCATGCGGGCCGCGAGACCCTCCAGGCCACCCTCGCGGAAATGGTGCGGCCGGTCCCGATCCGGGCGGGAGGCGACCTCGCCGTAGAGGAAGACCGGCAGCATGAGCTCCTCGCCGATCCGATGCGCGAGACCCCGCGCGATCTCGCAGGCGAGCCCGAGGTCCTCCGGGCGACGGGCGACGATCGGCGCCACGTCGAGAGCCCCCACCCGGGGGTGCGTGCCCCGGTGGCGGCGGATGTCGATCCTGTCAAGGCACTCCCCGGCCAGCGCCACCAGCCCGTCCTGCACGGAGAGCGGGTCTCCGGCGACCGTCAGCACGCTCCTGCCATGATCGACGTCCGTGTGCCGGTCGAGGACGTGCGCCCCGCACGCCCGGATCGCGTCCTCGAAGGCGCGCAGGGTGGGGCCGTGCTCGCCCTCGCTCACGTTCGGCACCGCGATCGCGGTGGGCGCCTCCGGCTCGACCGGCAGGTCGGGGTCCGGGGCCGCCACGATTTGTGGCCCGGAGCGGGCTTCCCTATCATTCACCGGTAAACTACCTTGCGCATCCTTCTTCGACTCATCGGCTTCATGCGCCCCTACAAGGGGCTCGTCACGCTCACCGCGCTTGCGGCCGCGGGCATCATGGCCGCGTCCCTCACCTTGCCATACCTGACCGGTCGGTTGATCGACGAGGTGCTGATCGAGGGACAGGAGGACCTCCTGTGGCCGATCGTCGGCGCCGTCCTGGTCCTGACCGGCGTGCGCTTCGTCCTCGCCATGGTGCGCAGGATCGCCTCGGGCCGGGTGAGCCTGGGGATGGAGTACGACGTGCGGGGCCTGCTGTACGGCCACCTGTCGCGCATGTCGCTGTCGTATTTCGACCGGATGTCCGTCGGTCAGCTCATGTCCCGCGCGAGCACCGACCTGCAGGTCGTGCGCTTCTTCGTGGGCTACGGGCTCGTGTTCTTCTTCATGCACATCCTCACCGTGGCGCTGGCGACGGCCATCATGCTGGTGATCGACTGGCAGCTCGCCCTGATCGCGCTGGCGATGGGCCCCGTGCTGACGGCGGTGGCCTGGCGTTACACCCGCCGCAGCAACCCGGTGCTGCTCGACGTCCAGCAGCGCATCGGCGACGTGGCACAGGCCGCGGAGCAGAGCGCGGTCGGCATCCGCGTCATCAAGGCCTTCGGGCGAGAGGTCGAGCAGAGCGAGGCCTTCGAGGAGACGGCCACACGTGCCTTCGACCGCAGCGTCGACGCCGCGCGCATCAAGGCCCTCTACCAACCGGCCATGGGG